>DASRIK010000302.1:0-8782 GCA_035650035.1 Burkholderiales bacterium
TGCATGCCATAGGATGCCGGCACTTCGATCGCGAAAAGAGAGGGACCTTGCATGAGAATCGTGGTGCTCTTGTCCTTGTTAGCGGCGTGCGGTGCAACGCCGCCATCCCTGGCCGACACCTCCCCCGCAGCGCTCGTCGAGCAGCAGGCCGAGGCGTACAACCGCCGCGACCTCGAAGCGTTTCTGGCGCCCTACAGCGAGGACATCGAGCTCTACGAATTCCCGGACAAACGGCACGCTGTCGGCAAGGCGGCGATGCGTGAAGGCTACAAGCCGCTGTTCGAGAAGTATCCGAAGCTGCACTGCGAATCGCTCAATCGCATCGTGATGGGCAACACCGTGATCGTGCACGAGCGCGTGACGGGTGGGCCCACGGTCATCGAGGCAGTCGCGATCTACACCGTCAAGGACGGCAAGATCTCGCGGCTCACTCTCATGCAATGAGCGTCAGGCGATCCGGCGGAGCTTGCGCTTTTTGAAATCGATCAGGATCTCGCGCGCCGCGTTGTGCCCCGGCGCGCCTGTGACGCCACCACCAGGATGCGTGCCGGAGCCACACATATAGATGCCGGGCAGTGGCCCGCGGTAGTTGCCATAGCCCAGCATCGGTCGCGCCGAGAAGATCTGATCCAGATTCAGCGCGCCGTGGAAGATATCACCGCCGATCAATCCAAACGTTCGCTCTAGATCCAGCGGACTCATGATCTGCCGCCCGAGCACGGACGCCTTGAAGTTCGGCGCGTGCTTGTTCACCGTCTCAATCATCAAATCCGCAACGGCTTCTCGATGCGCATCCCACGATTGCCCATCTGGCAATTCCGGCGCGACGTGCTGGCAGAACATGCTCGCGACGTGCTGGCCCGGCGGCGCGAGGCTGTCGTCCAGCGTCGAAGGGATCAGCACTTCGACGATCGGCTCTTTCGACCAGCCCTGCAGACGCGCATCGAAGTACGCGCGCTCCATGTACGCCAGCGACGGCGCGATGATGATGCCCGCGGTGTGATGCGGAGCGCGCTGCTTGCCCGGCAAGCACGTGAAGTCGGGCAGCTCCGAGAGCGCGACATTCATCCGGAACGTGCCCGAGCCGCAGCGCCATTGACGCATGCGCTGACGGAACGCAGGCGGTAACACGTTCGGGTCGAGCAACTTCAAGTAGAGGAGCTTGGGATTCAGATTCGAGACGACGGCCGGCGCGCGAAACTGCTCGCCTGACTCCGTGACCGCGCCGACCGCGACACCATTCTCGATGATGATCTCTCGCACGCCCGCGTTGACGCGAATGTCCGCGCCACGTGACGCCGCGCACTTCGCCATCGCCTGCGTGATCGCGCCCATGCCGCCGATCGCATGCGCCCACACGCCTTTCTTGCCGTTGATTTCGCCGAACACGTGGTGCAGCAGCACGTACGCGGATCCTGGCGCGTACGGGCTGTTGAAGTTGCCGACGATCCCATCGAACCCATACACAGCTTTGATCGGATCGCTCTCGAACCAGCCGTTGAGATAATCGCCCGCGGAGCTCGCGAACAGGGTCAGCAACTCTTGCCGTGTCGCGAGATTGAGCTTGCTCAAGCGCCCACCGATCTTCGCGGCACGCAGCATTTCAGGCAGCGCGACGCGCCAGCCGCCTTCGACGACGTTGGGCGGCGTCTCCAACACCAGCTCGCGGAACACATCGGCGATGACTTCGAGCCGTTCGGCGTACACGTCCAGCAGATCCGCATCCTTGCGCGAGAACTTCGCGACTTCTTCCTTCGTTCGTCCCGCGCCGATGCTCAAGTACCGCCCATCCTGCGTCGGCAGGAAGTTCGCGATTTCACGCTCGACGATCTTCAGCCCGTGCGCGTGCAGATCGAGATCGCGAATGACCTTCGGGTTCAGCAACGAAACCGTGTACGACGCGACTGAGTTGCGAAAGCCCGGATGGAATTCCTCAGTGACCGCCGCGCCGCCGACGACGTGACGTCGTTCGAGCACCGTCACCTTCAACCCAGCCGCAGCGAGATACGCAGCGCACACCAACCCGTTGTGGCCGCCACCGACGATCAGGACATCACTTGTTGCCGGCATCGCGAATTCTCTTCAGGTCGTGGCGCATGATAGGCCGCGGTGGATCGCGGCGCGCGACTACTTTGAATCCCGCCCGTGCAAAGGTCGTGGCATAGCCGGTGCTCGACGCGCTTGGTGACACCGCAGCATCAAACGGATAGGCCTCGACCGCGGGCGCCTTTGCACGCTTTGCGACCTTCAACGCTGCTGCGATCAGCGCTTTCGTCACGCCTTTGCGCCGGTAGCCAACACGAACATAGAAGCATGAAAGCGCCCAAACCGGCAGATCATCGACACGCTTCAACCGCCAGCTGCGGTCGAGTGCCGGCAGGTCGTCGCGCGGAGTGACCTGACACCAGCCCACCGCTCGATCGCCATCGAATGCAAGCAGCCCCGGCGGTGGGCCGCGCTTTACGATCGCACGAAACGCAGCCTTGTTCTTGTCGCCAGGCTGCTTGCGATACGCAGAGCCGATGCGGCAGTACATGCACCAGCAACCGTTGCACGCGCCCTTTTCGCCGAACAAATCCTCCAGATCCGGCCACAAGTCGGGCGTCAGCGGGCGAATCTTCAACGTCATGTCACTGTTGGCCGGCTTGCTCCGGTTTCCAATCCGCAAACAAGAATTTCAGGGCGTCCGGCAATCGCTTCGCCCACGCGCTCTCGGTGTGCTTCGCGCCCGGGTCGTAGACGTAGCGGAAGTTGGTGTCGTCGTAGCCCGCCGCCTTGAAGTTCGCGCTGACCGTGGCGAAGAATCCCTGCACCTGCTTCTCCGCCGCGCCGTGCGAAACCTCTTCACTGCCGAATGCAATGAACACTTTCCTCGGCAGCCCGACCAGCGGTGACGTATCGCGAATCAGCTGTCCCATGCCGACCCAGATCGACGGGCTCTCAATCAGCCCGTAACCAAACGTCTGCGGCCTCGCCATCAGTGCGTAGAGCGTAGCGACGCCGCCATAAGATGAGCCGCCGAGCGCAGTGTTGCCGTGACCCGTCAGCGTGCGGTACTGGCCGTTTACCAACGGGATCACTTCGTTCACGAGAAAGTCCGGGAAGTGCGCGCCTGCCGGGTTCTCCATATCTGGATTGAATGAATCGCGATACGGGAGGAATTCGTACGCGCGCTTCGCGCCCGCGTGATCGATACCGACGACGATCATCTCCGGAATCGCCCTCTCACGAATCAGCCGGTAGACCGTTTCGTCGACCTGCCACTCCGCGTGGCTCACGTCGCTCAGACACGCATCGAACAGATTCTGTCCATCGAGCATGTAGAGCACGGGATAACGCTTGCTGCTGCTTTTCTCCGCGTAGTAGTCAGGCGGCAGCAGCACGCGGATCGAGCGCGTGTTGTTGAAAATCTTACTGGCGAGCGGGTGGATGTGCAGATTGCCGCTGAGGGTGGACTTGCACTCTGCGGCTAGCGCAGCGGGGATCGCTGCGAAGCAGGTCAACGTGATCGCGAGTACTGCGCGCAGATGCATCGGCCGATCATACAAGCAAACTCACTTGAAAACCGGCCGGAAGAACGAGCGCTCGTAACTCACAAAGCACTTGGTCTGCTCGTAGTAGCGCATGGCCGCCTGGCACTCCGGATCCTGCGCGGCTTTCTCCCGATACGTTTCGTACGCCGCGAGCGACGGGAAAGAAAACAACGCCAGCGCGACATTGTTCGTGCCTTCGCTCGGCATGAAGTAGCCGTGATGCTGGCCGCCGAACTTCTCCACGAGCGGAATCCACATCTTTCCGTACTTTTCGAACTCCGCGAGCTTGAAGGGATCGACCACGTATCGCAGGTAGCAAGTAACCAAGAACCTCTCCTCATCAAATCCAGCGCCGAACCCGGCGCTTGTAATCGACGTACACCGCGCCGAACTTGCGTTCCAGATACCGCTCCTCAGGCACGATCGCGAGCTTCTGCAACGCCCAGCCACAAACCGGAGTCAGGATCACGATCCATGGATTCATCAGCAGCACAGCGAAACCGAGACAGCCGACGACCATCTGCAGGTACATCGGATTGCGTGTGAAACGATACGGACCGCGCTCGATGATCCGAGTGGTCGGCTTCCACGGGTTCTCGCTTTGCCCGGATCGACGCATCAGCAAAACGGACCAGCCACCGAGCAGCAGCACAGCGCCAGCCACGATCAAACCGCCGATCCAGTACCGCAGCGGCACAGGAATCTGCACGCCAATGTCGATCGGCCAAATGTATTGCAGCCCCACGCCGGCGAGGATGGTGACGAGCGGAAGCGCCGGCGGAAAAACTCGCACCGCGGCCGCGTCGCGGCCTGGGGTTTCGGTGCTCATCACACGTTGGAGACAATCGCCGCGCGCTGCTTCTCGTACTCCGCCGCAGTGATCCGATCAGCCTTCCGCAGCGACTCCAGCTCGGCCAGTCGTTCGGCCGCAGAACGCTTGCTGACGGTACCGACCAACCAGACGATCCCACCGATCAGCAGCCCCATGGCCGCAAGCATGACCACCGCGATGAGTATCAGCTCTCTAACGCCAATCGCCATTGGGAGGCTCCTTGCTCATATCTTAGCGGCGCGCGCGCTTGGCGGGCCGTGCTTTGGTTGCGCGTTTGGGTTTGGCTGCATCTCTTGGATCGCCGAGCGCCTTGTTGAGCGCGATCGCTTCCTTCGTGAGCTTGCGCACGATCGCCGGAGTCGCGCTCATTCCCTCGCGCAGCTCCAACGTGGCCATCTCGTACTTGCCACTGGCCTTCAAACGCGGCTCGACCTTCTGCAATCGCTTGCCGCGCCAAAAACCGAACAGCACGCGTTGGTCCTCTGCTCGAATCAATAGAGCCGGCCCGTTCGACGAATACACGAGATGGCCCCACTTCACTGCTTCCTCGAGCCCGTTCACGGCGCGAACGTTCGCCCGCAGATTATCGACACAGTCGCGCCGCCAGCCTGAAAGGCCGGCGACGTATTCGTCGGGATTGGCTGCTGGGATCATTTTCTTCATTGTCATTCGCCCCATCTCCACTTGAGTGGCTTTTCACCCTTCCACGCAACGACCGCGATCAAGATCACCGTGGCGATAGCCATCCAGACTAGAAAGCCTGAAACATTGTCTCGCGGATGAAAGTAGCGGATCCCGACGTACATCGATGCAAAGTACAGGGCCAGTACGACCCAGCCTTGCCACCGGACCGGCAGGCCCCAGCCCCACCCAAAGCGTTTCACCGCGAACCAATAATCCGGCTTGCCCTGTTCCATCGCAGCGTCTCCGCTCTACAGATGATCTGTGACCAGAACCCGACCCTTGGCCCCCAACGAAGTCTTGCCGTCCTGACCCTGAATCCTACCGCGCAACTCGACGATTTCGCCGCGCAGCTTCTCGTTCGGCGTCACTTTCACCACCAGCCATTCCAGACGAATCGTTTCGTCGGCATAGATCGCCCGCCGAAAGCGTACCCAGAATTCCAGCCCGAGCATCGCGCCCTTCTTAGAGAAGTGTGAGGCCGTCAGCGCGAGTAGCAAGGCCGTCGTGTGCGGTCCGCTCGCCGTCGGTCTGCCGAACCGAGTAGTGGCGGCGAACGCTGGATCGTGGTGGATCGGATTGTTGTCACCCGCGGCATTCGCAAACGAGACGACCGCCTCGGGTGACAACGTCACTTCGGAGGAGAAGCGCTCTCTCGGATAGGCTCGCATTGGACACCTCGAAGTCGAAGGCTCGAACACAGTCCATCCAGAACGAAGTCATTGTCTTCGGCAGACACGAAGTATTGTCCACGTCGTAGCGCGTCGAGGCCACCGTTGAGTGCATACACCGGAGCATCCCAGCTTCTGACCGACCCTTCGAGATAGTAGTCCCACTCGTTGCGGTGTCCCGGACGGTTGCAGAAAACACACTCGAAGCTTTCGAGCCACTTGCGCAGGGATGAGCTCAGGGCATACAACCGCGGATACGTCGAGCGCAGCGGCGTCGCCAGAAACCGCACTTCTCCGACGGTCCACAGGATTTTTCGCCGCACCCTGGGCAGAACCAGGCCGGCTAGCGGAGAACGCTTGAAGTCAACGGAGCCGTCGTCTGCCATTGCGAGCGGACCCAGCGAGCGAAAATGCAACCAGAGAACTCCCTTACCCTCGACCTCGTCCGGTGCGTCCTGCAATGCGCGGAACCACTCGAGAACGGAGCTCGGCGCGTCGGGATCGCAGATGAAGCGGTGCGTGGTAGCCATGCAGGTCAACCGCGCGCTTCGAACTCCATGTCGTACGCGTGATCGTTCTGCCCCACGATGCGAAATCCCAAGCGCTCGTAAAGCTGTCGAGCTGGATTCGCCCTGAGCACGCTCAAGCTGACCGAAACGTGCGCCTGCGTCGCGTCGGCTAGCAACTTTTTGAGGATCGTGGTGCCGAAGCCCCTGCCCTGCTTCTCCGGCACGATCTGAATTTGCACCAGGTCCCAGTTGTCCGGGCCTCGGACGACCTTCAGCAATCCGACCGGCGTGCCGGCGAGCAAGATGATCTCGCCGCAATCGAAGCTTGCAAGCACGCGCTCGCGTCGCTCGGTCTCCGTCGGCTCGATGCCAGAGGCGCGCAGGTGGTCGCTCATCGTCTGGCGCCGCAGCTCGAGCAGGAACGGAATGTCCGCTTCGGTCGCGGGCCGAAACGTGGGCGCTTCGATCGTATCCTCACTGATACGTGTGACCATTGTGCTTGATCCATCCGTCCGCATGACCGTGCTGCGGATCGCGATGGGTCCAGTGGACGACACCACCCCGCTCATTCCATTCGTACTCGCCGTAGAACTCGACGAGATCGCCAGTCTTCAAAGCAGCGACGCGGCCCGCCAGATCGATGTTGTGAGCCACGAGTACCGTTTGCCCGGACGCCAGGCCAACGATGAAGCGCTGATGCCGGCTGCCACTATTGTCGTCGGGCAGGATTCGCGTGACGTGGCCGCTGCCCTGTACCTGAGCATTGCTGCTTCGATTCTCGAATGCCGCGGCCAATGCCCGATCGGCACTGCTCGCACTGGTGGTGGTGCGAGCATCATCCTGCCGTGGGATAAGCCCACTTTGTATGCCGCCGAAGTATGCGGCCGCCAATGCCAAGCCGATCAGAACGAGCTTCTTCATTCCCCAGGCCCCGCTGGCAACCGAGGTGATGCGCATCGAGCGCGTGGCGTATAGTCTGCTGCTCCAATTCGTTGTCGTCCAGGAGCCTCGCGTGACGGAAAGAAACGCCACTGCCGCCGTCATCGGCGCGGGCGACTACATCGGTGCAGCGATCGCCCGGCGCTTCGCGGCCGAGGGATTCACGGTTTTCGCCGGGCGCCGCAACGGCGACAAGCTCGCGCCGCTGGTCGCGGACATCGAAGGGGCCGGCGGCCGCGTCGTGGCTCGTTCCCTCGATGCACGCAAGGAAGAGGAAATCGTCGCATTCCTTGCGGACGCGGACCGGCATGCACCGCTGGAAGTCTGCATCTTCAATGTCGGCGCGAATGTAAATTTTCCGCTGCTGGAAACGACCGAGCGTGTATTCCGCAAAGTATGGGAAATGGGCTGTTACTCGGGATTTCTCGCCACTCGCGAAGCGGCCCGGCACATGCTCCCACGCGGCCGCGGCTGTATCTTTCTCACCGGCGCCACGGCCAGCCTGCGAGGCAGCGTCGGCTATTCCGCGTTCGCCAGCGCCAAGTTCGGGCTGCGAGCCGTAGCACAAAGCGCCGCCCGTGAATTGGGTCCAAGGAACATTCACGTCGCGCACTTGATTATCGACGCAGGTGTGGACACCGCATTCGTGCGCGAGCGGATCAAGACCGCTGGAGGCGAGGAAGCGCTCGCGAACATCAAGCCCGATCAGCTGATGCGGCCGGAATCGGTCGCAGCAGCCTATTGGGCGCTGTATCAACAGCCACGCGATGCGTGGAGCTTCGAGCACGAGATCCGTCCGTTCGCGGAGAAGTGGTGATGCGTGTCGAGTTTCATTTCGACTTCGGCAGTCCGAATGTCTACTTGAGCCACGTGATCATCCCGCGTATCGAACAGCGCACCGGCGCGAAGTTCGTCTACGTGCCGATCCTGCTCGGCGGCGTGTTCAAGCTGACCAACAACCGCTCGCCCGTGGAGAGCTACGCCGGCATCCGCAACAAGCTGCCCTACGAGCGACTCGAAACGGAGCGCTTCATCAAGAAGCACGGCATCGAGAACTATCAATTCAATCCTTTCTTCCCGGTGAATACGCTCGCGTTGATGCGCGGCGCAGTCGCCGCGCAACGCCTGGGCGTGTTCGAGCGGTACGTCGATGAAATGTTTCGTCACATGTGGGCACAGCCCAAAGACATGGACGATCCTGCAGTCATCGGTGCCGCGCTCCAGGAGTCCGGCTTCGATGCGCCGAAATTGATGGCGCTCGCGCAAGATCAGACAGTCAAGGACGAGCTGGCCGCCAACACGTCGCGCTCCGTCGAGCGCGGCACGTTCGGCGCGCCGACGTTCTTCGTCGAAGATGAAATCTACTTCGGCAAGGACCGCTTACGCGACGTCGAAGAAGCCATCACCGCCGGGAGGAAATAGTGCGCATCGCCATTCGCTGCTGCTCCATTGCTTTGCTGAGCCTCATCGCGGGCGCGGCCAGCGCCGAGGAAGAAGACTTCTTCGGCCTGCTACGCGCCCGCGACATCACACCCTTCGGCTTCCTGCGTCTCGACATGCGGCCGACGCATGCCCTCAACATTCCGAGCGGCGACTGGGGCGTCGAGATGGAGCTCG
>DASRIK010000303.1:0-8548 GCA_035650035.1 Burkholderiales bacterium
ACGGCGGGCACCGGCCGCCGCAGACCGGGCGGAAGCATAGCGCTCACGAACGCCGCGAGGCACAGGCTTGCCACGCCATGCACGGTGAGAAAGCCGAGGAGGTTGTAGGGACTGCCTTCGCGCAGCGGCATCAGCCAGAACACCGCCAGCACTTCCAGCACGAGCGCCAGGAGGCCGACGATCACCGTGATCATGCGGACTCCCCGGTGACGACGCGGGCGAGGACCGTGAGCGGCTTGTGCTGCTCGAGCGAGATCACGTAAGGACGTATCTGCAGCGTTTCCAAATCGCCGCCGAATCGTTCCTTGAGCGCCGCTTCAATACGCTCCAGATAACCTCTCACGGCCGTGTCGCTCGCCAGAGGCATGAGATTCGCGATGCCGGCAGGCCGGCCCTCTCCGCCGCCGAATTGCCACTGCACGTCGAAGCGGCGCCGCAGGCGCATCATAAAGAGAATCATGTCGACGCGTTCGGGATGCGGTCCGAACTGGAGCACTACACAGTGGCTCGCGATAGCGTAATCGCGCCGCAACCGCATGAGCTTCACGAACTCGTCGGCGAACTCGAACGCAATCCCCGGCACCTGCGACATCACCTGGCCCGTCTGGTCGGAAATGACGGCGCTGTCCGCATACAGGCCGAGGAGCAGCGTCAGGGTGCGGAGTGTGTCCTCGTTCAAGGCGAAGAACGGCATGCGCGTGACGACGATGACCCCGAGCAGCTGTTCGCCGCTCGTCGATATCGGCGCGACGACGAGGTGTTCGGTCGGGAGCTCGGGCCCGAGCTCCTCGGTCTGCAAGTGCGCGAGCGTGCGCTTCTCGAGCGCATATTCGAGGAGGCTGTCATTCGCTCGTACGGGTGGTGGATCGCCGAGCTTCGCCCGCAACACGTAGCCGCCGTCGGCGATCTCGTAGATCGCGGCGGCCTCGAGCTGGCAGTGATGAGCGAGCAGCAGGAGGATCTCCTCGGCTGCCGGAAGCGCCGTAGACGGCTTCGGTGTCGCGCGCGAGGACATGAGCAGGCGAAGCTCGTAAAGCGCGTCGCGCAGCGTCGCCGGCTGTGTGATGAGATCGTGCTCCAGCGCGTCGTGCGAAATGCGAAGCACGTTGAGCTGATTCATGATGCGCGTGAAACGCTCCGTCAGATACGCGTTCAGTTCGCCGACGCGTCGGAGCCGCGTGCGCCAGGTGGTGCTGTATTCGCCCGAGATCATCACGAGAATCACGCCGGCAAGGAAATAGAGCTTCGGAAAACTCGCCTGCGGCGCGAGCAGAAACCAGCCGATGAGCAGGACCGCTGACGACGCGATGCCGGCCATCACGCCATAGCGCAGCGCGACCAGCACGGGAGCGAACCACGTCCACGGAAACTCGCCTCTATTGACGAAGAAAGGATCTTCCGGCGATGCCAGCCAGCACAGCGCGATCCCGAGAACGGGAATGACCAGCGCTTCGAGCCACAGCCAGCGATTGGCAAGCAGCGGGGAAAATAAAGCAGAAAGCCGCGTCTCGCCCAGCAGTTCTTTCTGTGTACGACGGTCCATTTAGGGGCGCCAGTTACTTTGCATGACGTGGAGCGCCGCGGCGCCTGCTGCACGACGCTTTGCTTGCTGCACTTCCGTCCGACCCACCCGGATTTGTTCCAGCCGGATTGGGTGTGCTCGCTCAGGCGCCGATATGTCGCAACCGCCGCCCTCGTTTTCCCCGCTTGCCTCGCGCAAATACACAAGCGTCGCGATTATGGCCATTCGGCGCCGCCGCGCATATTCGTTTTCCAGCTCACCGATTGCCTCACAAAGCCGCCCCAGCCGTTCGTATGCAGCGACGAGTGCTCGCCACTGCCTCTGGCTGAGCGCCCTTGTGCGCGCCTCATTTCGCAGCACATCGATCAACCCCTCGTCTTCAGTCAAGCTCGGCGTGAGGCGCAGCACGGCTCGCCAGGCATTCGCATTACCTGTACGGCGCGCGATGAAAAGCCACTGCTCGAGTGCTTCGCCCGACTTGCCACTCCGCTCGGACACTCGAGCAAGACGCTCCCGCCAGCGCATGTCGTTCGGTACCTGGTCCACCGCTGACCTCGAGACGCGATAGGCGTCCTGAAGAGTTCTGCTGGCGGAAAAGACCTCGTAAGCGAGATGGTAGATGTACGGCTCGTACCGACGCATGCGGTGTGGCGGCAATCTTGTTGTGTCTCCAGTGGCCCTGGCCATCGCGGAGCGGATGGTGAGACAGGCAAGTGCGTCGATACAGTACCCCGATGAGCTGCCACTCGAGATGCGCATCAGCCGTTTGGCATACGTTTGCGCGCGCAGCATGTCGTTCGCCATGCGCGCAAGCTCGATCATGAACTGCAGCGTCTGGTCGTCGTTGGCCAGCGGCCCGAGGTGCGCGTCCGCGGCCTGAAGCGCTTCGCGCACCATGTTGCCTGCCTGGTATGCCTTCATGGCCTGCGTGAGGTCATAGCGCTTCTGTTCGAGACTGGACGCCCGCACCTGGGCAATGAAATAAATATCTGCGGCGGTCCGGTACTCGCCGTCGGCGAGTACTTTCTGTGCGGTCTCATCGATCCACTGTCGCGAGGCTTCCTGGTCGTCGCGCACGATACGGTAATACAGCTCGGCCGAGAGCTTTCGTGCGCCGAGCTGATTCGCAATATCGGACAGCTCACGCAGCCCGGCGACGTCCCAGTCGTACTGCGCCATCGCGATGAGCTCGTGCCGCAGACGGGCGCTTTCGAGCTCGCGCTCGGCCGATCGCGCATCCAATGTCTGCATCTGCTGCATCTGCAGTTTGAGTTCGGAGAGCCGCGCACGCTGACGCACCGCAGGATCAGGCGAGTTATACAACCGCTTCAATGCCGCGCGCGCCTCCGCAAAATTCCCAATCTCCCGCTGCTTCTCGGCGAGTGTGAAGTTGAGCTCGGCATTGTCCGGCTCGTTGCGCGCCAGGTTGCTGAGATGCGTGAGACCGACCGGACCGTCGTGTTGCTCGATCGGCGTGGGCGTAAGCAAGCCCCGTCCCGGAAAAATCGATACGAGCGTGACGCCCACGACAACGGCAATCCCGAGCAGCGTCCACGGTGACGTGAAATGCTGGCGCGGCGGCTCAGGATGCGCTGGCGTTCGCGGCTCTTTCGCTTGCATTTTTCTCGAGCCGCCTACGCAGCCAATTCCCGTTACCCATCGCCTCACCGGCTACTTATTTGCTAGCAACGGCAACGTGCAAACGGCAGATGGTGAGAATCAAATTCAGCGCAGCCCTGCGCCCCTGTGGCTGACTGCTTTTACCTACGACTGCCCCATGTGCGGCCTTAGGGCTCGCTTTATGTTGCGCATCCTTACGGATGGGCTCGTTCTTATTACCAGAACCTATTCTATAGCGGGCCTGAGGCGTTGCAACAACGCCCACGCGACATGCTCGCGAACGAGTTGTGATGAATCGCTTGTGCGTTGCCGCAGCGCGTGCGTGATCTGCTCGATTTGCGCCACGTCCGAAGACCGTCTCAACGCGTTCCCCAGGCCAACGGCGAGATTGCGCAGCCAGCGCTCGTAACCGATCCGATGGATGGCGCTGCCGGCGAACCGCTCGTGGAACTCGGCCTCGGTCCAGCTGAAAAGCTCGACGAGCTTGGCGCTGTCGAGTCCGTGGCGTACGGCGAAATCTCCTTCCCCCGAGATTTGTGCGAAGCGGTTCCACGGGCAGGCGAGCTGGCAATCGTCGCAGCCATAAACGCGATTTCCGATGAGGGGCCGCAGCGGCTCGGGTATGGATCCTTTGTGCTCGATCGTCAGATATGAAATGCAGCGGCGCGCGTCGAGCTCGTACGGCGCGACGATGGCCCCGGTCGGACAGGCGTCGAGACACTGGCGGCAGGTGCCGCAGTGATCGGTCGCGGGCGCATCCACGGGCAGCGGCAGGTCCGTATAGAGCTCGGCGAGAAAAAAATACGAACCGGCACTGCGGTTGAGCAGCAGCGTGTGCTTGCCCCGCCATCCCAGGCCCGCCTTCTCGGCGAGCGCCACTTCCATGACCGGAGCGCTGTCGGTGAATGCGCGATAACGAAACGGTCCCACCGCTTCCGTGATGCGGTCGGCCAGCCGTTGCAGACGGCGGCGTATGACTTTGTGGTAATCGCGGCCCAAGGCATAGCGCGATACATAGGCGAGCGTTGGCTCTTCCAGCACGGCAGGCGCCCGCGCCGTGGCTGGCGGCACGTAGTTCAGCCGGGCCGAGATAATACGGACGGTGCCTGGAACCAGCTCGGCAGGCCTGGAGCGCTTAACCCCATGTGCTGCCATATAATCCATATCGCCGTGCCAGCCCCGCGCGAGCCAGGCGCGCAACCGCTCCTCAGCGGCGCCGAGCTCGCAGTCGGTGATGCCGATCTGCTGGAAGCCCAGCTCCTCGCCCCAGCGCTTGATGTCGCGGGCGAGCACGGCGAAATCCGGCATCGCAACTTCTTGCATAGCCCTAATCTTAAACCGCAAATCACGCGTTTCCTGCCCGCGGAGTCCGACACCGTCGAGCTGGGGGCAGCGCTCGGCCGCGCGCTTCACCCGGGCACGATCGTGTACCTCCTGGGTGAGCTTGGTGCCGGCAAAACGACGTTTGCACGGGGGGTCTTGCGGGGCCTCGGCTATGGAGGGCGGGTCAAGAGCCCGAGCTTTACCCTGGTTGAACCTTATAGTTTTTCTAGGTTAAACTTGTATCACTTTGATTTTTATCGATTCAACGATCCGCACGAACTAGCGGATAGCGGGCTCAGGGAGCATTTCAACGAGGCCGCGGTGTGTCTGATCGAGTGGCCCGAGAAAGCATCGGGTCTGCCTCGCGCTGACATACGAATTCAAATTGGCGTGACGAGCGGCGGAAGAACCGTCGATTTGCACGCCGAGACGGAGAACGGCAGGCTTTGTTTACAGCGGCTGCAGGATATGAACGCAAGCTGACGCGCGCGCGAGTGCGCGGAAGCTGCTCGCGTGCGTATCGCGCGCTCATCGGTACGTGCGCTCTGCTCTGCACGTCGAGCGTGCCTGGGCACGCCGCGGAATCGGTGCTGTCCGTCCATGCAACAAGAGTTTGGCCCGCATCGGAGTACACGCGCGTCACACTGGAATCGGCGGAAGCGATCCAGCACACGCTCTTCACACTCGAGAACCCCGAGCGCGTCGTGCTCGATCTGGAGAACGTGAGAGTCACCGCGCCCCTGACTGCGCTCACCGAAAAGATCGGGGAAACGGATCCTTACGTAAAGGCCGTACGCGTCGGCCGCTTCAAGCCCGGAACCGTGAGGCTCGTGTTCGATCTGAAAGCGATCGTGAAGCCGCAGGTTTTCTCGCTCGCCCCGGTCGGCAGCTACGGTCACCGGCTCGTGCTGGACCTCTATCCGGCGGTGCCGCCGGATCCGCTCATCGCGTTTCTCGATCGACAGGAAACGCAGCGCAGCGTCGTCACGCCGCCCGAACGGCCGCCAGCGTCGGCGGACGCGGGAGCTGCACGCTCGGAGGTCGTTTACGAGACACCCACGCTCGGTGCGACCAGGACTGCGCCGCCCGTCACCCCTGGTCCCCGGCCCCCTTCGGTGCGACTCATCACCGTTGCGATCGACCCCGGGCACGGCGGAGAGGATCCGGGGGCACTCGGCCGCAGCGGCACGCAGGAAAAAGACGTCACGCTCGCCATCGCACGCAAGTTGAAGGAGCGCATCGACCGCGAGCCCAACATGCGGGCCGTGCTCACGCGCGACGGCGATTACTTCATCCCGCTGCAGAGCCGAGTCCAGAAAGCGCGACGCGTGCACGCGGATCTCTTCGTCTCCATCCATGCGGACGCGTTCATCAAGCCGCACGCGCGCGGCTCGTCGGTGTTCGCGCTGTCCGAGCGCGGCGCGACTTCCGTCGCAGCACGGTGGCTCGCGAAGCGCGAGAACGAGGCGGACCTGATCGGCGGCATCAACCTCGACGTCAAGGACCGCTATCTCAAGCAGACCCTGCTCGATCTGTCGCAGACGGCGACGATCAACGACAGCCTCAGAGTCGCGAAGGCGGTGCTATCCGAACTGAGTGAAATCAACACCCTGCACAAGAACTACGTCGAGCAGGCGGGCTTCGCCGTGCTGAAAGCGCCCGACATTCCGTCGATCCTGGTCGAGACGGCGTTCATCAGCAATCCGCAGGAGGAAGCCCGGCTGCGGAGCGAAACGTACCAGGCGAAGATGGCCGAGGCGCTCTTCCAGGGCATCAAGCGCTATTTCGCGAGGAATCCGCCGCTTGCGCGCGAGCGCATCGCGATGAACCGGTAGCGCACCGAATGGTTAGCCTAGACTTTAAGCGCCAGAAGCGATCCGTCGCGCCTCCTGGTGCCGCAAAGCATGTCCGTCGAGCGCGAAACCCCGTTCGCGGCGGCAGGTCAACACACGACCAACCGCACACGAACGGCGCGCCCGACGGACTGCAGCACAAGTCAGCCCGCCGGCTCGTCTATGCCGCGTGCGTGCACTGCGGCGCTGGGGCGGGCGTGGCCTTGGAGTCCCTTGAGAGGTGCCCGAGGAGCGCAGCCAAGGCGGGGGAAGTCGGCGAGGACTGTCGAACCTCGATGTCGTATCTATCGGCAGTGCCTGGGCGCGTAGATGACGCGGATAAGCATCGCAAGAGTGCGTGAGTTCCGCAGCCGCCCGCCTTGGCGAGCACTCGCAGGGTGAAACCGCCACGCGCTTGCGAGTGGCGGCGCCGAACAGGGCGAGAAGGACGCGGCCGACTCGGCGCCTGCGTAGCACCCATGCGCGATCACTGTGCTCGCATGACAAAAAAACGGCCGCGCCTTTCGGTCGCGGCCGTCGTGCAGTGGTGCTGTGTGATCTACGCTTTGAGCGCGACCAGCACCTCGTCCAGCATCTTCTTGGCGTCGCCAAAAAGCATCCGGTTGTTCTCTTTGTAAAACAGCGGATTGTCGACGCCTGCATAACCCGAGGCCATGCTGCGCTTCATCACGATCGACGTTTTTGCTTTCCACACTTCGAGCACCGGCATGCCGGCGATCGGGCTGGTCGGATCGTCCTGCGCGGCTGGATTCACGATGTCGTTCGCGCCGATCACCATCGCGACATCGGTGTTGGGGAAGTCCTGGTTCAACTCATCCATCTCGAGCACGATGTCGTAGGGCACCTTCGCTTCCGCGAGCAACACGTTCATGTGCCCCGGCATGCGTCCGGCGACCGGGTGGATGCCGAAGCGCACGTTGACGCCTTTCTCACGCAGGTGCTTGGTGATTTCATAGACCGTGTGCTGCGCCTGCGCGACAGCCATGCCGTAGCCCGGAACGATAATGACGTTCTTCGCTTCGCGCAGCAGCTCGGCCGTTTCCGCCGAACTGATCGGAGACACTTCCCCTGCCGGCTGTGCACCTGCCGCGGCGGCGGGCGTGCCGCCTTCCGTGCCGAAACCCCCTGCGATCACGCTGACGAAATTGCGGTTCATCGCGCGGCACATGATGTAGGAGAGAATTGCGCCGCTCGAGCCGACCAGCGCACCCGTGACGATCAGGAGGTCGTTGCTCAGCATGAAGCCGGTCGCCGCTGCCGCCCATCCGGAATAGCTGTTCAGCATCGAGACGACCACCGGCATGTCCGCACCGCCGATCGCCATCACCATATGGATCCCGAACAGAAGCGCAATCACCGTCATGATCACGAGCGGCGTCATGCCTTCGGAAATCGAGTGCGTATTGATGAACCATCCGCCGCACCAGATCACAACCAGCAGGCCGGTCAGGTTTATCCAGTGCCGGCCCGGCAGCAGCATCGGTTTGCCGCTGATCTTCCCGGAAAGCTTGCCGAACGCGATGATCGAGCCCGAGAACGTCACTGCGCCGATCAGAACGCCGATGTAGATCTCGAGCTCGTGGATCGTCTTCTCCGCGCCCTGGAAGCCCGCGCTCGCCGCCGGATCGATATAGTTCGCGTAGCCCACCAGTACCGCGGCGAGACCGACCAGGCTGTGCATCAGCGCGACGAGCTCGGGCATCTGCGTCATCTTCACCGTGCGCGCCGCGTAGAGCCCGATGACCGCGCCGATGAGCAGCGCGCCGACGATCCACGCATAGCCGGCCGACGTGACCTGAGGTCCGAACACCGTCGCCAGCACGGCGATCGCCATGCCGATCATCCCGTAGAGATTGCCGCGCCGCGAGGTCTCGGGATTCGACAGTCCCCCGAGGCTCAGGATGAAGAGAATCGTGGCCCCGACGTAAGCGACCGTAGAAAGGGTTGCGGGCATGAGTTGTTTTCCTTTACTTGCGGAACATCTGCAGCATGCGCTGCGTCACGGCGAACCCACCGAACATGTTGATCGCCACCAGCGCAATGCTCACGACCGCGAGCCCGATGATCCAGGCTTCCGGCCGGTCAGCCGCTCCGCTGATCGGCGGCGCGACCTGCACCAGGGCGCCGATCGCGATGATGCTGCTGATCGCATTCGTGACGCTCATGAGCGGCGTGTGCAGCGCGGGCGTCACGTTCCAGATCACCATGTAGCCGATGAAACAGGCGAGCA
>DASRIK010000304.1:0-13887 GCA_035650035.1 Burkholderiales bacterium
GCCGCGAACGGTCGGTGCCGTCGGTCGCGAAAACATCGTTGCCGCGGCGAAGGCCTTTACCGGCTCGTTCATCACGAAGCACAACCGCGCAGGGAAAGGCCTCGGCGTGCGGCTCTTTCACAGTCTGGAGGCGCTGAAGGCGTACGTGGATAGCGATGCATTCGAGGACTCGATCGACGGCGTTACCCTCGTTCAGGAATACATCCGGGCGCCCGAACCGTACATCACGCGCGTTGAATTCGTCGGCGGCGAGTTTCTCTACGCCGTGCGGGTCGACACATCGCTCGGCTTCCAGCTCTGCCCGGCGGACGTGTGCCAGGTCGGCGATGCGTTCTGCCCGGTCGGCGAGACCCCCGCAGTCAACGACACGTCGCCCGCGAGCGCTGCGCCGCGTTTTCGCATCCTCGAGAACTTCGCCGACCCGATCGTATATCGCTACCGGCAGTTCATCGCGGACAACGGTATCGGCATCGCCGGGATCGAATTCATCACCGACGCTGCGGGCGAGATCTATACCTACGACGTCAATACGAATACGAACTACAATCCGGCAGCCGAAGCTGAAGCCGGGATATATGGCATGCGTACCATCGCGCGGTATCTCGGGGACGAGTTGCGGCGCCTCGGCACTCCGGGCCGGCGTAGCCCGGCGCTCGCCGGTTCAGCGTAAGCCGTGCGCACAAGCGCTGCCGCAGCGGTCAGCCCACGCGTTCCTGAAGGAGCGTGTTTTTCCTGAGCGCGGCCTCATCGATCGAAATGCCGAGCCCGCGTCCACGCGGCACTTCCACGTGGCCGTCGCGTACCGTGAAGTCGCTCTCGGGACAGAGCGGATCTTTCGCAGTCGCATTCAGGCCAAATACGAATTCGGCGGCACCCATCATATGGCTCGCCGGCGTGCTCGCGTAAAAGTGGGCGCCCGCAGCTGCTTCCAGCTGTGACTGCACGGCGAGGCCGCCGCAGTTCAGGCGGATGTTCGCAGCTTCGGCAACCGCCGCGATTTTTTTTGCAGGCGTGATGCCCCCGAGCTTGTAGAGCTTGATGCAATACGCGTCCACAGCCCGCGCTTCGGCGAGCGCGTAGGCATCCTGCAGCGTGAACAATGCTTCGTCGGCCATGACGGGCACGCCGCCGGCCGCACGACGCACCTCGGCGAGTCCTTTGAGGTCCCGCCGCTCGACCGGCTGCTCGATATAGCCCAGCCCCAGCGGCTTCAGCGCCTCTACGGCCGCCAGCGCGTCGCCGAGCGCCCATCCGGTGTTCGGGTCGATACCGATCATCACATCGTTGCCGACTGCGCGGCGCACGGCTTCGAAATTTCGGATGTCCTGAGCAATTCCGCGGCGGTCGCCCATCTTGAGACACAGCACGCGTATGCCGAGCTCGTCCACCGCTCTCTTCGCTTCCGCGACGATCGTGCCTACATCCTCGGCCATGCTGACGGACCATTCGAGTGGAATGCGTGGCTGACAGCATCCGCCGATCAGATCGTAGACGGGGCGATCGAGGGCTTTGCCCATCGCGTCGTACAGCGCGATGTCGAGTACCGCGCGTGCAGCCGGGTTGCCCGCGAGCCGTGCGTCGAACGTCTCCTGGACCGATGCGATATCGAATATCGATTTTCCAATCAGCGCCGGGCCGTAGATTTCCTTGATGGCCGCGACCACGCTCTGCGTCGTATCGGCGACGAAGTGCCCGGGGCTGATCGGACGGATCTGGCCGTATCCCACCACGCCATCGGCATGGATCTTCACGAGCACGGGTTTACCGAGCAGACGCTCGGCAGGCCCGGTGTCGTAGCTTCCGCTCGAGAACGTGCGCTGGAGCCGCGAGGAAAGCGCGGTTACGAATATTTCGATGCGCTCGATCATCGGCTATGCGTGTTGCGTCAGAGCGTGGTAGCGAGGGTGTGGCGACCGCCTGAACGCGTCGGGCGCTTCGTACGGCCTGTGGCCTTCCACCTGCGCCGCATACAGCACGCGTCGGGCCTGCGCATCGAAAGCATCGCGGCGATGGAGCGTCGCGCGGTTGTCCCACACGATCACATCACCCACCGCCCAGCGGTGCTCGTAACAGAACCGGTCCTGAGTCGCGTGAGCCCACAACTCTCCGAGCAGAGCTTCCGATTCTTCCAGCGTGCAGCCGTTTACGTACGCACCATGCCGTCTGCCGAGGAACAGCATGTTCGCGCCAGTCTCGGGATGGGTGGAGATGATCGGATGACTCGGGCCGGGGGTGGTGCGAATGTCGTCCTCGAGCGATGCGCCGGGCCGCAGCTTCATCGCGGTGTCCACGATGTTCGCCTGCTTGATGGTTTTTCCGGAAATGCGTGTCCTGAGCTCGTCAGGCAGCGCGTCGTAGGCCGCGTAGCAATTCACGAAGTACGTCTGGCCGCCCAGCTCGGAAGGCGGAATCTCGACCGCGAGCAGCATGCGCGCAGCCGTCGGCCGTTCCTTGAACGAAAAATCCGAATGCCACACGATCTCGCCGTCCCCGAGGATGCCGACGGGTTTTCCGCTGTCGCGCACATTGGTGACAACGGTGATTTCCGGCGGCAGATCGAACAGCTGATTGGCCGTACGTTCCTCCAGATTCCTCTGGTGAAGGTTCGACGAGGTCACCGGCGTGCCAAAGCGTCGTGCGAAGCTGACGAGGTGTTCGGGACCGATCGACTGCCCACGAAAGACCAGTAGCACGTGCTCGAGCCAGCTTTCGTGTATGCGCGCGAAAGTCGCGTCATCAAGGCCCTTCAAATCGATGCCCCGGATCTCAGCGCCGAGCGCAGCGGGCAACCGCACGATCTCGAATGGCGCGCCCGCCGTGCTTTGTCGCGCGAGTGAGTCGGTCATGAGAGGCTCCGTGCGGCACGGCCGCTTTCCTGGTGTATCCAGTCCCACAGGCGATCAGCACGGTCGACGACGGCTTCGAGGTCTTCGGCCAGCAGGTGACGCGCAGCGATCGACTTGCGCGTGGTTTCGCGCACCCGTTCGAGATACGCCGCCTTGGACGCATAGCGCTCCGCGATCGAGAGCCGGGGATCGCCAGTGCGCTCGCGATCGGCGCGCGTGAACGGAAACGGCAGTGTCGAACCGTTCATCGACATGAGATCGCCCGCTGCACCCGTGTCCGGGTCGCGCGTGTTCCAGCCGGTGAACGTCGCCAGCGGCGCTTCAAGCTCCGGCGCCCGGAGGCCGGCGATCTCGTTTCCATCCGCATCGATGCTCGATACGTATGTCTTGTACGGGGCGCCGGCTTTCGGCGGGTACGTAGCGACGCCCCGCTCGCAATCCGGACCGAAATCGAGTTTCGATGGCCGCACGATACGCTGGGGAAAACGGGTGCCGGGAATCGCGGCGTAGAACGGCGCGAGCGACTCGGCTTCGACGGCCGTGCCGTCGGCGAGACGCGGAAAGCGACTGGGCGGCGGCTCGACGCCTTCGCTCACCCATCGGTCGAGATTGACGAGCGCGGCGCGCAGAAGCGGCGCGTAATCGACGACGTTGAAGACATGGTACCCGCGGTCGCCCGTGCTGGAGTTCGCCGCGAGGGGCGGTAATGCACCCGGCGTGTGCTGTGTGCCGGCGAAAAGATAGGTGCGCACGAACTCGGCGGGTTCCGCGTCGCGCGTCCCGTCGATGTCCGTATGGATGAGCGATGCGTCGCCCCGCCAGTACTCGGGCGTCGAATTCGTCGCAATGATCCGGGGAATGCGCCCGCGCTTGCGCAGTCGCTCGAACACGCCTTCGTCGTTGAACGGCGGCAGGCTTCCGACCGACGCGTGCATGTTGAGCGAAGGCTGTCCGAAACGGAGGTTGAACTCTCCGCGGCGCCCGCCGCCGACATGCGGCATCACGCCGTCGAACACCATCCGGCCCTGCTCGTCTTCGTCCAGACCGAGGAAAAGCATGTGACGCAGGAAGCGCCCGCTCTGTGACAACCCGAACAGGTAGGCGCGCTCGAGCGCGCCCGCGCAGGGATTGCCGCTCGCTTCCGGCGCCCAGCGCAGCCACGTCGCGGTATCGCGCACGGCAAGGAAACCGAGGCCCACGAGGGACGGATTCGCCGAGCGATAAATGACCTGGTAGATCGCACCGGGCGCGAAACCACCGTCGAGCGCGATGTGTGTCGCATCCGAAAAGCGCCATGCCGAGCGAGGGACTTCAACCGGCGTCGCACCGGAGCGCTCTCGCACCGTGAGTCGTGCTTGCGCATCCTCGAGATCGATCGTGGGGTATGGAATGTGATAACGATCCGCGAGCGGCATCGTGTCGACGCGCTCGTTGGGCCTGCGCTGCACGCGGACCCATCCTGTCACCCCTTCCAGCCGCGGCACGTCGAGCGCCATCATGCCGTCCTGCCGCGGCACGTCGGGCTGCCAGCCGATCCAGGCGACGGTGTAGCCGTGCCGCATCAGGAAGCCGTTGCCGAAATGCTCGGGCGCACTGGGATCCGGAACGCGCGGCGCGCTGTTGAACACGTCGACGGCCACTTTGCGCCCGCGGTTCGGCACGTCGAGCAATAGCCGCCCGTTGCCTTTCTGCGGGTCGACCGGCTTCAGCAGGTAGAAATCGCCTGAAAATTCGACGCGGCCGTCACGATTCTTCGGCGCGAGATCGATGTCCGTGATCTGGCGATGTAATGGATGCGCGGGATCGGCAGCGAAGTGGATCGTCCCGATGACTTTCTCGTATGCACCGGTCTGGCCGAACGGCTTTCCGCCGAGAAGCACCTCGCGCCGGTGCACTTCGAGATTCGTCACCATCTTCATGTCCTCCAGATTGTACGTCGTTAGAACACACATTGCGGCACCCCCGCAGGCGGTGTCAATATCGCATCGACAAAAAGGGAGGCACGCATGAGTGACCGCGCGTCGCACGACATGTTCAACCGGCTCGTATCGGCACGCGACCGGACCGCCGCGGGAAAAACGCTCGAGGTGTTCGGTTGGGTGTGTCTTATGGAAGCCATCGTAGTGATGATGTCACCCGGCTTCGTCGCCTCGGCGCTGCATCTTCCGGCATTCACGGAGCAGGGTGCGGCGTACTTCCGGCTCGCCGCCCTTCTCGTCGGCGGAGTCGGTATGCTCTACGTCGTGAGCGGACGTCTCGGCTCGGAGGAATTCGTCTTCGCGTCACTCCTGGATCGGCCGCTCGTTCCACCGGCGATGGCGGTGCTTTGGTACCTTGGCGTTGTTCCGGGACCGCTGGCGTTCGCGTTTTCGATCCAGGATTTCAGCGGGTTCCTGTGGACCCTCCATGCGTGGCGAGCGCAGCGCGCAACCGTTGCCGTCGCACACTGATTTCCTGCTCGCCTCAGACCGTCGCCGTACGGACTTCCATGAGATTCATCCTGGCACACTCGCGGTGTTCAATCGGTAGCGGCTTCGCTAACATGGCGCACGCGGCGCGCTTTCAAAAAATTTAGCGAAGTCATGGATAAATCGAAGAAGAATCTGGGCCTCCTGGCCGGATGCCAGGCGCTGCTCCTAGTCAACAACTCCGTTCTCATCACCGTGAACGCGCTCGCCGGTTATGCATTGGCGACGAACAAGGCTATCGCGACACTGCCGGTTACCGCCTACTTCATCGGCTCTGCGTTGTTCGCGCTTCCTTCGTCACTGCTCATGAAGCGTTACGGGCGGCAAACCGGCTTCACGATCGGCGCCAGCTGCGCAATCGCCGGGGGACTCATCTGTGCGTTCGCCGTGTACACGCATGACTTCTGGCTGCTCTGCGCAGGGACTCTCGTCCTCGGGGCGTACTTCGCCGCCGGTCAGTTCTATCGCTTTGCCGCGGGCGAGGCAGTGCCGGCGCACATGAAAGCAACCGCAATGTCGCTCGTTCTCGCGGGCGGCATCGTCGGGGGTTTCCTCGGACCCGAGACGGCCAAGCTTACGCGCGACATCATTCCCGGGCAGGTTTACACGGGCGCGTACTTTTCGCTTGTCGCCTTCGCGCTTTGCGCAATGCTGATCCTGCGCTGGCTCGAGATTCCACCCCTCACGGAAGCCGAAACGAAAGGTGCGGGTCGTCCCATGCACGTGATCGCACGCCAGCCCGCATTCATCGTCGCATTGCTCGGCGGCGTGGTCGGCTACGGGACGATGAACCTGCTGATGACGGCCACCCCGCTTGCGATGGCGGCGTGCGAGCATCCGTTCCGAGACGCCGCGTTCGTCATTCAGTGGCACATGGTCGCGATGTTTGCGCCATCGTTCGTCACCGGCCCTGCGATACAACGCGTCGGGTCCCTGCCCGTCATGTTCATCGGCACTGCGCTTCTTGCCGGGTGTGTGGCAGTCGCTCTGACCGGCATCGACGTGGCGCACTTCTGGTTCGCGCTCGTGCTGCTCGGTATCGGCTGGAATTTCATGTACCTCGGCGCATCCGCGCTGCTCACCGAAACGCACACGCCGGCCGAGCGCGGCAAAGTTCAGGGCTTGAACGATACGGCGATCGCATGCACGATGGTCGTGACGTCGCTGTCGGTGGGAGCACTTTTCAGCTATCAGGGCTGGCAGACGATGAACGTGATCGCCACGCCCTTCATCGGCATTTGTGCGCTGGCGATACTTCTGCTCGCTTTGGGCAGGCGCACGCGCAGCGCCCGCGCGATGTGAACACGAGGCATTACGGCGACATACAATCGGGTACGCTCGCGAGGAAAGACGCACTCGAGCACATTCCGGCGGCGTCAAGCCGTCCACGACTGGGAGAGCACCGAACATGGACAAGGTAGTCGCATCGGCCGAACAGGCCATCGCCGACATACGCGACGGCGCCACCATCGCGATCGCCGGATTCAGCGTGAATCACGGATTTGCGACGAACCTGCTTGTCGCGCTGCGGGAAAAAGGCACGAAGAACCTCACCCTCGTCTGCAACTCTCTCGGCGACCCGGGCGCGACGCGCGGGCAGATCCTGGCCGAGAACAACCAGGTGAAGAAGCTGGTCGCGGCGTTTTCGATTCGCGCGGGAACACCCACCGCTGCCGAAGAGCAGATCGCGGCGGGAAAAATGGAAGTCGAGCTCGTTCCCCAGGGAATCCTGGTCGAGCGCTGCCGTGCGGGCGGTGCCGGGATACCTGCGTTCTACTCCCCCACCGGCGCCGAGACCGCGCTCGCCGAGGGCAAGGAAATCCGCGAGTTCAATGGCAAGCGCTACGTGCTCGAGCACGCCATTCATGTCGATTACGCTTTCCTGCGCGGGTACCGCGCGGACCGGCTCGGCAACGTGCAGTTTCGCGGCGGAAACCAGAACTTCAATCCGAGCTTCGCGAAGTCCGCAAAATGGGCGATCGTGGAAGTCGACGAGATCGTGGAGCCCGGCGAGATTGCCCCCGAGCTCATCGACCTCCCCGGCATTTTCGTGCAGCGCGTGCTGAAAACGCGCAAGGATCCGGCGGCGAAGCTCTGGAAACGTGCCGAGCGGCGGCCTTCCGACAAGCCACGGCTCTACAACAACAAGCCTGCGCTGACACGACAGGGAATCGCAAAGAATGCAGCGAAGCTCGTACGCGACGGCACGTACGTGAACCTCGGCGTCGGAATTCCCACGATGGTCTCGAATTACCTCCAGGATCGCGACATCATCCTGCACGCGGAGAACGGCGTGCTCGGATACGGCCGCATGCTGAGCGAGGAACATGAAATCGATCCCGACATCTATAACGCCGCCGGGCAGTACGTCGCACTCAAACCCGGGGCTTCGTTCTTCGACAGCGTCACGTCATTCGAAATGGCGCGTGGAGGCTGGATCGACACCGTGATACTCGGCGCCTACGAAGTCGACCAGCAGGGCAGCGTCGCGAACTGGAGCACGACCGACGCGAAGCGCGGCGGCATCGGCGGAGCGATGGATCTGCTCTCCGGCCGGGGCGATCTCATCATCGTCATGGAGCACACGGACAGCAAAGGCCGGCCGAAGCTTCGGAAGCAATGCACATATCCGCTCACCGGCAAGCGGTGCGTGAGCTACGTCGTCACGGACCTTGCGGTGCTCCGGTGGGATCAGGACCGCTTCGTCGTCGATGCCGTAGCGCCCGGGTTCACGCCGCAGGAAGTGATCGCGCTCACCGAGATGGACATCGGCGCCGCAGCGAACGTGAGAACGATGGAGTGAGCCGTCAGGCGCGCGAGTATGCGAGGTCCTTCTCAGGCTCGCCGTCGCGATTCACCCAGCGCTTCAGAATGCCGTCCAGCTGATCTTTCGTGAACGGCTTCGGAAGGTAATCGTCCATACCGGCGGCGAGGCAGCGCTCGCGATCGCCTTTCATGACATTCGCAGTCAACGCGACGATCGGCGTGCGCGGCGCGCCGGCATTCGGGGTGGCCTTACCGAGCTCGGCCTCCCGCGACCGGATTGCCGCGGTGGCTTCGAAACCGTCCATGTTCGGCATCTGGCAGTCCATCATCACGACGTCGTAGCGACGCGCGAGAACCGCGCGGACACCTGCTTCGCCATCCTCGGCCACATCGACTTCATAGCCGAGCTTACGCAGCATCG
The DNA here is from genome assembly GCA_035650035.1 of Burkholderiales bacterium. Lineage (GTDB taxonomy): Bacteria > Pseudomonadota > Gammaproteobacteria > Burkholderiales > SG8-41 > JAQGMV01. The sequence goes on from DASRIK010000304.1 coordinate 8,502, forward strand.
CGTCGGCGACTTTCTGATTGACGAAATTGTCTTCGACCAGCAGCACGCGGCCTGCCGACGGGGCGGGTTGCGCACGCTCTGGCAGTCGCGGCGGCGTCGACTCGACGAGTATGCCGTCCATGACTGCCGAGATACGCCAGTAGAGCTCACTGCGCCGCACGGGTTTGTTCAGGCATGCCGCGAAGCCCATGTCCTGCGCGGATGCCATATCGGTCGTTACGAGCGAAGTCAGCAGTATCAGCCGCGTGTCGCGCAGCGCACGCTCGGCGCGAACGGCGTGCGCCAGCTCGCTGCCGCTCATGCCGGGCATTTTCATATCGACGAGCGCGAGGTCGTAGGCTCTGCCCTGCGCGGCTGCCCGGCGCATGAGCTCGAGAGCTTCTTCGCCGTTTCGAGCGGTGTCGTGCGCCATCGAGCAACCGTCGAGGTATCGCTCGAGGATCTCGCGATTGGTCGGATTGTCGTCTACGATCAGCGCACGCAGGCAGGAGAGGTCGGTGGCCGGCCCCTGAACGGTCGCATCGTTCTCCAGCGCCGCGAACGTGGCCGTGAAGCAGAATGTCGAGCCTTTGCCCGGAGCGCTTTCGACCTCGATCTCGCCACCCATGAGCTCGATCAGCTGCTTCGAGATGACGAGACCGAGGCCCGTGCCGCCGAAGCGCCGCGACGTTGAGCCATCGGCTTGCGTGAACGCGACAAAAAGACGCGCCTGCGCTTCGGCACTGATGCCTATCCCCGTGTCGCGAACGACGAATTTGAGCACGCAGCTTCCGCTCGCGTTGCTGTCCTCCGGGTAGTCCGTGCGCTCCACACGTACGGCAACCTCGCCATGTTCCGTGAACTTCACGGCGTTGCCGATGAGGTTGATCAGGATCTGGCGCAGCCGGCCCGGGTCTCCTCCGAGCACCACCGGCACGTCGCCGTCGATGTCACAGGTGAGGTCGAGGGCTTTCGCATCCGCGCGCCCGGCCATCAGCTCGATCACTTCTTCGGTCATCGCGCGTACGTCGAAATCGACGATCTCCAGCTCCATCTTGCCGGCCTCGATCTTCGAGAAGTCGAGTATGTCGTTGATGATGTGCAGCAGGGCTTCGCCGGAGTGATGCACGTTCTCGGCATAGCGGCGCTGCATCTCGTTGAGCTTGGTATCGAGCAGGAGCTGAGTCATTCCGAGAACGCCGTTCATGGGCGTGAGGATCTCGTGGCTCATATTCGCCAGAAACTCGGATTTCGTGCGGTTCGCTTCCTCGGCGGCCCTCGTCGCGCGCTCGTGCTGCTCCGACATGGCGGCGATCTCGAGGCGCAACCTGATCGATTCCGTATTGCTGAGCCCGACGCGGCGCGCCGCGCTCAGCGCGATCGGCACATACGCGAGCATGATGCCGCCGAGCATCGTGTGCTCCGTGCCGCCTTGGCCCAGCACTGTCAACGTGGACGGCAACATGAAGGGGAGCACCAGCGCGGCATATGCAGACAACCACGGGAACAATGAGAATATGCCGACGGCCGACACCGCCACGTTCACCACGGAGAAAATCAGGCGGTGCGAATAGTCGTCGACCGGGATGAGCGGCGTGCCGAGCAGCCCCCAGATCGCGCCGGCGCAGAACGTGCTGAGCACGAAATAGCGGCCCCAGCGCTGCGCTGCTTCCGGCCGCGGCGCAGCACGACGGTAAGCGCGGATGAGCGCGTAGCGACCGACCCAGGTGAGGTTGAGGCCGAGATACCAGGCGATCAGCGGACCGGTGGGTGCGACCGTCAGGAACAGCGACAGGATGATCGTGGAGCCGATCGCCGACATGACGAGCGCGTAGGGGCCCATGCGATAGAGCATGGCGACCTGTTCGGCGACGATTCGTGGATCGGTCTGCGCTGTGCCTTCAGAAACCCGCATAAGTCAGCCGTACCAAGTCCTTATGTATGTGACAAAAAGCCGGCTTCGTATATCGGCCCGGCCTGGCCAAACTTGAGCAGTTTTGCCTGTTTAGGCGGCGCGGCCGCTGCGCAGCCACAAGGCGAGACCGAGCAGCGTCAGAACGATCGTCAGCCCGAAGTAGGCACGCAGGCCGAGGACAGGGCCGATCAGGCCCGCGGAAAACGGCGCAAGCCCCATGGCGATGAACTGGAAGGAGGCTGCATACGCGATCGCGCGGGCATCCATGCCTTTGGGCGCATGATCCTTCAGCAAACGCATGATCGCGGGCTGCATTCCGGCGGCGCCAAGGCCGAACGCCACCCGCGCCATCACGAGCTGCAATGGCGTCTCGAGCACGAGCAGCGGCACGTGGGTGAGCGCGGCAGCGCCCGTCGCGAACGCCAGCACGCGGCCCGGCTCCGTGCGGTCGAGCACGCGACCCCAGATCGGCATGGCCACGACCGCCGATACACCGAGACCAAGCGCGACGGCACCGATCCACATGGCTTCGCTTCCTGCCGCCTGCGGCTCGGAGTGGAGCAGTTGCAGCACGTACAGGCTCATGATGGGAACGTTCCCGCTCCACATCACGGCAAAAAGAAAACTGAGATAGAAAAGCGGCCCTACACGCGGTCCGGCCAGAAGCTCACGAAGGCTGCCGATCCATTGCAGCCGCCATGGGCCGGGGGCGAGGCGCTTTACTTCGCCTACGTAGACCGCCACGAGCACGCCGGCCGCGATGAGAAGCGCACCGCTCACCCAGAACAGCCAATGCGGCCGTGCGACCATGGTCGCAAGCAGCGCGCCGGCGGCGGGTCCGAACGTCTGCCCGACGAGTACGCCCGTCTGTGCGAGCGACAAAGCACGGCCGATCCGACGTGGCGGCGTATTTGCGATCAGCAGAGCCGTGGCGGCGGCCGTCGAACCATTGAATATGGCGACGACCATGAGCAGGCCCGCAAACCAGAGCGGCGTCGGCGCGAACGGCACGAGCATCATGAAGAAGCCCATGCCGAGCGTCGCACGCAGCACCATGATCTTGCGCCCGTAGTGGTCGGCGATACCGCCCCAGACCGGGTTCATCACGAAGCTCACGATGTAGAACCCGAGGGCCACGTAGCCGACCCATGTCTCGAGGCGCTCCTGCACGCCCAGGCTGCGAACCATCAGCGGCAGAAAGGGCCACGAGATCGCGAAGCCGAGGCAAACGATCAGATTCGATAAGGGCAGGACCTTGAGATTGCGGCGCCAGTACGGGTATTGCCGCTCGTCACCTGCCAACAACTAGGTTCCTCAAGCCGCGTCGACTGCAACGCGCGACTTGTCTCGCGCATGCCCGGTCTGTGTGACGCAGCTTTGCCATCCAATCATCTCCTCTGGTGAAGAAGCGTCGCGAACTTCTGAACAAGTCTCACGCGGCGTGTCACATGGTAAATTGAAAGTGTTATGCAGAACACCTTTCGTCCGATCGTCCTGACGGCGCTCCTTGGCCTTGTCGGCGTGTCAGCGGGTGCGGAGTATCCGATGCGACCCGTGCGGTTCGTGGTGCCTTTCCCACCCGGCGGGGGCGTCGACATCGTCGCCCGTACGGTCGGCGAGAAGCTGAGCCCACGGCTCGCACAACCGATCGTCGTGGAGAACCGGCCCGGCGGCGGCACGACCATCGGCACTGAGATCGCTGCGAAAAGCACGCCCGACGGGTACACGCTGTTCGTCGGTCCAATCGGCGGCGCCGCCATCGCGCAGGCGTACTATCCGAAGCTTGGCTACGATCTCAGACGCGATTTCGCGCCGGTCACGAAAATCGGTTACGGCACGATCGTCCTCGTTGTTCCGCCGAGCCTCGGCGTGGCGTCGGTGAAAGAACTGATCGCGGCTGCGAAAGCGAAACCGGGCCAGCTCACTTTCGCGTCATCGGGAACCGGCGCGCTCATCCATCTCACGGGAGAGCTCTTCAAGCAGATGGCCGGCGTCGACATCCTGCATGTCCCGTACAAAGGGACCACCCAGCTTTTGCCGGACCTCATCGATGGCCGGGTTTCGATGGCGCTCGACAGCATGCCGGCGCATTTGCCACACATCAAAGCAGGGAGGCTTCGCGCCCTCGCGATCGCGAGCCTGCAGCGATCCACGCAATTGCCGGACGTGCCGACGCTTTCGGAGCTCGGACTGAAAAGCTTTCAGTCGAACACGGATTACGCCTTGTACGCGCCGGCGCGCACACCCCGGGAAATCGTCGCGCTGCTCAACCGCGAAACGAACGCCGTGCTGCAGCAGCCGGACGTGCAGGCGAAGCTCGGTGCACAAGGCATCGAAGTGAGCGGCAGCACGCCGGAAGCACTGCAGAAAGAGCTCCTCGACGAGCTCGCGAAGTGGACGAAAGTCATCAAGACCGCGAAGATCAAGCCGGAGTAACGCTAGCGTCCGTATCAAAGGAGGCTTCACGATGGGAAAAGTCGTTACGTTTTCGTCGCTGCCCTACAAGGACATCGGTGCGGGAGCAAAGGCCGCTCCGATCACCGGCAAAGACGGCAGGGAAATGCAGGCCGATATCCTCCGGCTTGCACCGGGCGCGAAGTTGAGCGACGAAGTACCTCGAGGCTCCGATCGCTATTTCTTCACGCTGAGCGGCGAAGCGTCGATCGCCGGCAATGGCGCGACGCACACACTTCGCCAGGATACGTTCGCGACCGTGCAGGAAGCCGTACAGTTCACGCTCACGAATACAGGCAACGCTGAAGCGGAAGTGCTCAGCGTTTTCGCTCCACCCGCCGGCGAAAAGAAGGCCCACGCGGGATTTGCGGGCGGAATCGCCGTCGCACACCGCAGCGCACCGCCTGTCGTGTCGATCCCGGAGCAGAAAAAGCGGCGCATCTTCTTCGTCGACAAGAGCGCGGCCGCTTCGGATCGCGGACACGCGATGATCGTGCTCTATGAACCTGAAACGGTGACCAAGCTGCACAGGCATCCGAACGCCGAAAGCATGTTCGTCGTGCTGACAGGGAAAGTCCGATTTACCGTAAATGGACAGGACGTGGTGATCGAGCGCGGCCAGGCCGCGCACTTTCCAGCGAGCGACGTGCACGGGTTGCGCGGTGCGGAAGGTGACGTGAGCTTCCTCGAGTTTCACATCCCCGCGAAATTCACGACCGAGTACGTGTGAAGCTCGCAGCCGTCGTCGCCGCCGCTCTCGCGCTCGTCCTCTCCGCGACGGCGAGCTCGGCTCCCTCAGCGCAGGCGTACCCGGAGCGGCCCATCCGCATGATCGTCCCGTTTCCGGCAGGCGGTCCGACGGACATCGTTGCGCGCACGATTGCGCAGCGGCTCACCGAAGCGCTCGGGCAGACGGTCGTCGTCGACAATCGCGGCGGCGCGAACGGCGTCATCGCGCAAACCCTGGCGGCACGCGCCGCCCCGGACGGTTATACGCTTTTCGTCCACTCAGTCGCGTTCGTCGTCAATTCGATGCTT
>DASRIK010000305.1:0-5339 GCA_035650035.1 Burkholderiales bacterium
CGCATGCAGATGATGTTCAACTTTCAGGTGAACCAGAATCTCTTCTATGCGCTTGCAGCCGCTGACTGTCGGCCGCTCGTAAAGGCACTGAAAGCCACGAAGCCGCGCCCGTCGACTGCGCAATGGGGACTCTTCCTCCGCAACCACGACGAGCTCGACCTCGGCCGCCTCACCGAAGAACAGCGCGAAAAGGTATTCGCCGCTTTCGGCCCGGAGGAGAACATGCAGCTTTACCACCGAGGCATTCGCCGTCGACTCGCGCCCATGCTCGAGGGCGACCAGCGGCGCCTCGAGCTCGCGTACAGCCTGATGTTCACGCTGCCCGGCACGCCCGTCATCCGATACGGCGACGAGCTCGGCATGGGTGACGATCTGCGACTGCCCGAGCGCGATTGCTGTCGCACGCCGATGCAGTGGTCGACGGAACCGCACGGGGGTTTCACGAAAAGCGACAAGCCGATCATGCCGGTCATCGATGAAGGCCCGTTCGGCTATCCGCACGTGAACGCCGCGGAACAGCGGAGGGATCCCAACTCGCTGCTCAACTGGACCGAGCGTCTGATCCGTATGCGTAAGGAAGTGCCGGAGATCGGCTGGGGCGACTTCGAGGTGCTCAAGACCGGCACGCCCGCCGTGCTTGCGATGCGCTACGACTGGCGGATGAACTCGGTGCTATTCGTTCACAATCTCGACTCGAAACCGCGCGAGATCACCCTTACGGTGGGCGTGGATGACGAGCGCGGCAAGCTGCTGGTGAATCTGCTGACGGATGACCACAGCCATGCCGACGAACGCGGCCGCCACAAGCTGCTGCTCGACGCGTATGGTTACCGCTGGTATCGCGTCGGCGGGCTCGATTATCTGCTGAATCGCAGCGAGATCGATGAGGGTAAAGAGGTCGGACACTAGTCGCGTCGCCGTGACGGACGCACCCGCGACGGCGTGGGCTCGCAACCCACCCACGCGCTGCGCCTATGCCACTGAAGCGGTCAGCTCGGGCGGATGACGCCGCAAGCGATGCGCGCGCCGGCGTTACCGGTCGGCTGCGTTTTGTAGTCGTCCGGATCGGCGTGAACGATGAGCCCGCGACCCATGATGCTCGTGGGTCCGGGCGTGATGGTGATCTGGTCTACTTCCACTTCCAGTTTGCCGCGCCCGCTCTTGTCGGCCGTAATCGATGGCAGGTCGCCGGCATGGCGTTGTGCACTGGCGTGATGGCCGTGCGGCTGTCCTGTCGGATTGAAATGACCTTTGGTGCTCATCCCGTCGCCCGAGCTGCAGTCTCCTGCTTCATGTATGTGGAAGCCGTGCTCACGGCCGGGAACGAGCCCCTGCACGTTGACGGCGACGCGAACCTTGCCATTGACCTGCTCGAACGTGGCTACGCCGGAAGTCTTGCTGCCTTTCGTCGGTTGTAACTCCGCTGTGGCACGCAGCGGATGCGGCGGGACGGTTTGACAAGCGCTGACGAGCACGGCAGCGGCTGCCGCTGCAACTACATATTTCATCGGGAATCTCCAGAGGATGGATTTACGTGGACGCGGCCGTGACGAGCTGAGGGGCAGCCGCCGCGAGCGCGGTCCGAAGATTACCAGCCGGGCGCAATCACGTCACCGGCGATGAGGCGGTTACGCGATGTAACCGCCTCGCTACGATCACGCCACGATCGAAATCTCGAGTTGTTCGCGCGGGCGGGTTCCCTGGAGCCGCGTGCTTGCGCCCGCAACTCTGTCGGCTTTCTCGAAGTCGGCGTCCGTGAGCCCGTAGAGATGCGCGCCGCCCATGAGAATTTTAGCGGCCGTGTCACGCGAGCAGCTCTTCAGCACGTTCGACGAGACGTTCGGGAAATTGGAATCGAAATGCGGGTAGTCACTGGAAACGCACATCCGGTCGGCGCCGATCATGCCTGCAGTCGCTTCGATTTCCGGTTCGCTGCCTTCGACGGCCGCCCAGCAATTGCGCCGGAAATACTCTTTGGGCGTCAATGTGAGATACGGCGCGTGCGACTCGTGATACTGCGGATAATCCCATTCGATGCGGGAGAGCAGTCCGGGCACCCACGAGTTCTGACACTCCAGGAATCCGACGCGAAGCCCCGGATGGAACTCGAAGACGCCGCCGATGATCATCGCGATCAGCGCCTGCTGCATCTCGATCCAGTGCGCGGCGACGTGCCGGTAGAAGCGATTCTCGCCGTAGAGCTCGATCATGTGCGAGTACAGCGCACTCACGCCTTCGTGGAATCCCCACGTGACGTTCAGCTCTTCGTGCACGCTGTACAGCGGATCCCAGTAGTTCGAGTGCCAGTAGCGGCCGTTCAGCAGATTCGGTCTGATGAACGACCCGACTGCACCCAGCTCGCGCACGCATCGCACGAGCTCGCGGCACGCGAGGTGCACGTCGTGCATGGGCAGCATCGCCACGAACTTCAGACGCTCGGGACAGTACGAGCAGAACTCGTGTATCCAGTTGTTGTACGCCTGGCAGATCGCGAGAGAAAGCCGCGGGTCGATGCCGTTGCGTCCGAGGAGCCCGAGTCCCATCGTGGGATAGAGCACGGCGATGTCGACGCCCTCCAGGTCCAGGCCCATCACCTGCGCTTCCGGGTTGTAGTCGCGCTCGATCGCGAAATCGAGACGATTCGTCTCCTGCAGACGTGAGCCGGCGAGCGGTGAGATGACTTTCGTCGCGCCCGAGCGAAGGCGCTTGCGGTACTGCTGGAAATCCGCATCGGACGTGGGCTCTCCGTCGATGAGGATCGTGCCTGCCGGTCCGCGATTCGGCCGGCCGTCCGCACCGACTCTCACGCTGACGCGGTCCCTGTATTTCGGATCGAGATACCGCTCGAAGATATCCGGCGGTTCCATCACGTGCATATCCGAATCGACGAAGCGCAGACCGTCTTTCATCGGAACCTCCCCTGGGACGGGTTGTGAAAGCGTGCGAGCCGAGATGCGGTCTACGCTATGCCCGCCGGAACGCGCTGTCAATGACGCGGCGCGAGAGCCTGGTGTGACTGCGTGCCGCAGGATTCCGTCAGCGCGGCGGCGTATGCTTCGCCAGAAAATCCCTGACGCGGACTCTGGCCGCTTCGAGCGCTGCGCCCGACTTCCACTCCGCAATGAATTCGGCATTCGGCAGCAGTTTTGCGGTCTCTTCCGATATCGGATATGGATGCGCTTCATCGTTTCCGGCGAGCACGAGAGACGGTGTCTCGCAGCTCGCGACGAAAGCGCGGTCTACGCTGTAGAGAAAACCGGGCGCATAAAGGTTGTGATAGAACGCATCGAGCACCTGCTCGGTGGCTTCAGGATGGCGTTCGAGGCTTTTCGCCCACGCTTCGAACCGTGCGGCACGGGCCGGCGGCATCGGCCCGACGCGGCCGATCGGTTGTGCGATCACCGCGGACGCGATGCGCTCCGGCTGTGCTTTCAGAAGGCTCATGATGAACGAGCCGCCGATGCATTGACCGTACAGATGACACCGCTCGATGTTCAGGTGGTCGAGAAGCGCAATGTGATCCGTTGCGTAGCTGTGCCAGCCGTCCTTTGCGGTAATCGGCGCGTACGAGCGGCCACCGGTCGCGTTCCGCTGATCCATCGCGATCACGCGGTACTCACCTGCGAATTCGGTCGTGGGATTGATCGGAGCCGATGGGCTGCTCCACACCTTGATCGTCGAAGCGAGCCCGGCGGGCGCGAACGTGAGAATCGGAAAGCCTTTGCCGTGCTCTTCGTAGTAAATCGTTGCACCGTCGTATTTGAACGTGGGCATCCTCGTCTCCTTGGGTGGCGTCGATCGACTCGCGTAAAATAGCACCAGTCTCGCGGGCTGTGCCGCGCATTTTCAAAGGTCATGCAAATGGAAATCGTCGCCGACAAGTACATGTACTTCACCCAGCCTGGGTGAAGCAGCTGCCTCAGAACGAAAGAGTTTCTTTCGAAAAACGGCATCGATATGGTGGTGATCGACGTGCTCAACGACGCGGGCGGCCGGGAGCTCCTGTTCGAGAAGTACGGGCTGCGCAAAGTGCCGGTGCTCGCGAAAGGCGACAAGTACGCTTTCGGGCAGATGCTCGAGCCGTTCGCGAAATTCGCGGGCCTGCCCGTCCCGGGCGCGGACGGACTGTCCCCCGCCGAGCTCTACAGGAAGTACGAAATGGTTTTCGCGGCCGGACAGCGTTACGCAAGGCAGTTTCCGGCGGAGCGCTTTCGCGAGCGCGTTATCCCGCATCGCGAGCGGCCGGTCAGAACCTTGTGCTATCACATTTTCCGCATTGGCGAAGCGTTTCTGGAAACGTGGGACGGCGCGGAATACTCGGTGAAGATCGCGGACAATGAACCGCCCGAGTCGCTGCAGACCGGCGGCGATATCGCGCGATATGGCGCCGATGTGTGGAAACGCTACGAAGCATGGTGGAGCGGACTCGACGATCGCTCGCTTTCGCGCGGGCTCAAGACGTACTATGGGGATACCGTCGCTCACAAGGTGTTCGAGCGCGTGACATGGCATTCCGCTCAGCACTGCAGGCAGCTCATTGCCGTGCTCGAACGCATGAGCATCCAGGCCGACGGGCCTCTTACATCGCAGGATCTCGCGGGACTGCCGCTGCCCGAGCGGCTGTGGGAGTGACCACGCCCGGAAACTATCTGAGCGCTGCAAGCCGCTCGATCAGCGTGAACACGATGCTCGTGTCCTTTTCTCCGAGGCCTGCAGCGAGCGCCATCTGCTCGTAGCGCTGAGCGACGTTGGAGAAGCTCACCGGCACGTGCAATTCCCTGGCAATGGAATTGAACGTGTCGAGATCCTTGTTCATCAGCGCGACTTTGAATCCGGGCTCGAAGTTCCTCGGGATCAGCGCGCGCTCCACGCGCGACAGCGCATTGCTGTTGCCGCTGCTTTTCTGAATCACATCGGCCATGGTCTTGAGATCGAGCCCGGCTTTCAAACCGAGCACGAGGCCTTCCATCATTGCGCAGGCATTCACGTTGGCCATCATGTTGTTGATGGCTTTCACGGTATTCCCGGTGCCGACGGGACCGATGTGGTAGATGTTCGGCCCGATGCACTTCAACACCGCGCGCACGCGTTCCAGCACTGAAGCATCGCCTCCGACCATGATTGCGAGTGTCGCCGCTCGCGCGCCGGTCACGCCGCCACTCACCGGAGCCTCCAGGAACTGAAGGCCTTTTTCGTGCGCCCGCGCTTCGAGCTTGCGCGGCGTGGACGGCAAAACGCTGCTCAGATCGACGAGCACCGCGCCGCGCTTTGCGGATTCGATCAGACCGTCGGGCGCGAGGTATAGCGCTTCGACTTCCGGTGTCCCGGGCAGCGACGTC
>DASRIK010000306.1:0-5903 GCA_035650035.1 Burkholderiales bacterium
CGTGCAGCTAGGATGCATGCGTATCCTGCTCCGGAACTATTTTTGAGATAGGTTCTAGTTAACTCGTGAATTAGAACGACCTGTACTCTGGTGCGCGGGGGCGTCGTAGACGCGGGGTCCCCGCGCACGTAATACTCGAACGCCGATTAGCACTCACGTGCAAGACTGCGAGGGCTTAGGAGACGGAGCGGGGGCGTCGAAGACGCAGTCTCCCGCGAACGTAACATTCGAACGCTCATTAGACATTATGGTCGCGCGGCGGTGAGGCGGCCGGTCTCGGCGACGTAGGTTGCGCGGCAAGCCGCGCCGAGCTACATGCTGAGAACGAGTCGTCAGCAACCAGGGAGACCGGCCATGGAAGAGCGTATCAATTTTTTCGTTGGATTGGATGTTCATGCCGAGACGATTGAGGTGGGCGTAGCGCAAGCGGGCCGAGAGCCCGGTCGCTGCGTGGCGAGCATCAAACATGATGTGCCGAAGCTGCTGAAGATGCTGGGCCGTTATGGTGATCCACAGCACGTGCACGTGGTCTACGAGGCCGGCCCAACCGGATACGGTTTGCAGCGTGCGCTGGCCAAGCGCGGTTATCGCTGTGAGGTGATTGCGCCCTCGTTGATTCCGAAGCGGGCGGGCGATCGAGTGAAGACCGACCGGCGCGATTGCAAGCGCTTGGCGGAGCTGTCGCGCGCGGGCGAACTGACGGCGGTGTGGATTCCCGATTCTGCGCACGAAGCCATCCGCGATGTGGCGCGAGCACGCGAGGATGCGGTCGACGCGCGCAACCAGGCGCGCCATCAACTGAAGGCGTTCTTGTTGCGTCATGAGGTGCGTTATCCGCAGCGCACCTCGTGGACCAAGACGTTCTACCGCTGGCTGTCGACGTTGAGCTTTGAGGGCAGTGGCGCGCAGACGGCATTCACCGAATACTGGCAGGCCGTGTGCACGGCCGACGAGCGCGTGGCGCGGCTCAGCGATGCGCTGGTGCGTTCGATCGAGGGCTGGCGCTTCGAGCCGGTGGTGCAGGCGTTGCGGGTGTTGCGTGGCATCGATTGGATCAGTGCTATAGGCCTGGTGGCCGAGATCGGCGACCTGCAGCGCTTTCGTCATCCGCGACAGTTGATGGCTTATCTGGGGCTGGTGCCCACCGAACACTCCAGCGCCGATCGCCTCGTGCGCGGTAGCATCACCAAAGCCGGTAATGGCCACGCGCGACGCTTGCTCACTGAGGCGGCGTGGAATTATCGATTTCAGCCCCGCATCGGCTACGCCGCCCAGCGCCGCGCCGAAGATCTGCCGCAGGCGCTGCGGGATCTCGGCTGGAAAGCGCAACTGCGACTGACGGGCCGTTTCGCCCGGTTGCGCGCTCGCGGCCTGCACCACAACAAAATCTGCGTTGCCATCGCGCGTGAGCTCGCCGGCTTCGTGTGGGCGGTTGCCCGCCAAGCCACGCAGCTGAGGCCAAGCTAAGCCCGCGAGCAGGTCATGACACAGCCGATCGATGCGATGACGTGATACGGGCAACGATGGGCAACCCTCGAGAGTACTAGCCCGGCATCCACCGCGATTGATCCGCGACATTAGAGCGAGGCAGGCCCACGACGAATCAATGAACTGTCGGTAACCAACCCACGCATATGAGCCTGATTCATCGTCGCCGCAGCCTTCGTGTCGCGTCACCGCATCGATTTGCAGACCCATGAATCACGACCTACTTGACAGCCCGTGCGACCATATGAGTATTCACATCAATACCTGCGAGGTCTGAGAAGATGGATGCGGGCCTCGGAGAGGCGTCCGTCGCGAACGTGGCATTCAGGCGCCAATTAGTATTCACATCAATACCTGCGAGGCCTGAGAAGATGGATGCGGGCCTCGGAGAGGCGTCCGTCGCGAACTAACCTTCGCGGCCCCAGTAATGTATTCACATCGTTACCTGCGAGGCTTCCGGAGATGGACGCGGTGCGTCCGCGACGCACCCTACCGCATCACAAACGGGTTCGGGACTTCGGCCGCGGTGGAGATCCAGACGCTCTTCGTCTGGAGATACTCCTTGATCATCTCCTGCCCGCTCTCGCGCCCGATGCCGCTTCTTTTGTAGCCGCCGAAAGGCGACATGAAGCTCACGGCGCGATACGTGTTGATCCACACCGTTCCGGCCTGGAGCCTGTTCGCCATCGTGAGCGCGCGTTTGATGTCGCGCGTCCACACGCCCGCGGCGAGACCGAAGACAACGTCGTTGCCGATTGCGATCGCATCCTCCTCGTCTTCGAAAGGAATGACGGCGAGAACGGGGCCGAATACTTCCTCCTGGGCGATACGCATCGAGTTCTTCACGCCCGTGAAGATCGTCGGCTGCACGAAATAGCCGCCGAATTCGGGCGCCTTTGCTCCGCCGAGCACCGCATTGGCGCCCTCGCCTTTGGCGATGTCCAGATAATCGAGCACTTTCTTGTATTGAGGCGGCGTGGTCACCGGGCCGACCTGTGTGTCCGCGCTCATCGGATCGCCCATTTTTGCGGTGCGCGCGAACGCGACGAGCTTCTCGACAAAGCGGTCGTGAATCGAACGCTGCACGAGTAGACGAGAGCCTGCGATGCATGTCTGGCCGCTCGCGGCGAAGATGCCGGATATCGCACCTTTCACGGCATTGTCGAGATCCGCGTCGTCGAACACGATGTTCGGCGATTTCCCGCCGAGCTCCATGCTGACGCGCTTCAAGCGCTTCGCTGCCGCTTCGTAGATTTTCTGCCCTGTCGCGTCCGAGCCGGTAAATGCAATTTTGGCCACGAGCGGATGGTCGACAAGAGGCGCGCCGACGTCGGGACCGAAACCGGTGACGACGTTCACCACGCCTTTGGGAAATCCCGCTTCTTCGACGAGCTTCATGAACTCCAAAGCGGAGGCCGACGTGAATTCCGACGGTTTGATCACGACCGTGTTGCCCGCAGCGAGCGCCGGCGCAAGCTTCCACGCCGTCAGCAGAAGCGGCGAGTTCCACGGCACGAGCGCAGCGACGACACCCAGGGGCTCGAATCGCGTGTAGTTGAAGACGTCCGCCTTGTCGGTCGGCAGCACCGCGCCTTCGACTTTGTCCGCGAGACCGCCGTAGTAGTAATACCACTGGGCCATGTACGCGGTTTGCGCGCTCATTTCGGAAATGAGCTTGCCGTTGTCGCGGACTTCGATCTCGGCGAGATATCTCGCCTTCGGCCCGATCAGATCGGCCAGCTTGCGCAGCAGCGCGCCGCGCTGGGTCGGCGTGAGCCTCGGCCAGTCTCCCTCGGTGAACGCTTTATGCGCCGCGCGAACTGCACGATCCACATCTTCCGGTCCGCCGCGCGGAATGAGCGCCCATGGCTTGCCGGTGTACGGATTCATGGTTTCGAAGCATGCACCCGCCGCGGCGTCGGTCCATTCGCCGCCGATGAACATCTTGTATTTCGTCAGTGAGCCCGTCGCGGTGTCCATGGCTCCTCCTCCGTCATCTAATCGAACGCTTGCTGCCCCAGCAGATTTTCGCGAAAGCGGTTCTTGATGTGCGCGCCGTCGCGCAGCCGGATCGAAAGCGGATACCGTTTCGAGTTCACTTTGATATCGAAGAACGCGGGTCCGGGGGTCCGATAGAGAGTTCGCACCGCAGAGTCGAGCGCCTCTTCAGTGCGCACCGTTTCGGCTACGGCGAAGCCCGCTGCCTTCGCCATTCCCGCGAGATCGACGCCACGCGCGGTATGCGTCGGCTGCATGCCCGTTTCCGCGTAAAGCTCGTTGTCGAGTACGACGATCGCGAGGTTGTCCGGCTTCTGCGCACCGATGGTCGCGAAGGAGCCGACTCCCATCAGCATCTCGCCATCGCCCGTGATCACAAGAACACGGCGCTTCGGCTGAGCGAGCGCGAGTCCGAGGCCGATCATCGCGGCGCCCCCCATCGCACCCCACAGATAGAACGTGTTCGGATGATCGTACACGCCGGCGTCGTAGCAGCTCGATCCGAGTCCCGTCACCACCAATGCATCTTCGCGTTGCGCGAGCAGCGTCTTCACTACTTCGCGCCGATCGAGAGTTCCTGTGCTTGCTGCCGCCATGGTCATTTGCTCCAGTCCTTGAATCCGACGACACGCTGTCCGATCAGGACCGCGATCGGACGATTCGTGCTGAAGGCCATCTGACCGGCCGCGAATACGACTTCGCCGACTTCGTCCGCTCTGTCCACGCGCTGCACGACGCAGCCCGCATGCTCGAGCACTTTGCCGGTCGCCTGTCCCATCGCGATCTGCCACGGATTGAATTCGCCCCAGTCGCCGCGCATCGTAACCAGCATGAGCATGGGAAAGCGGCACTCCTGCGCGAGGCTCAGCATGTTGATGCAATTACCCGCACCGGACGACTGCATGAGCAGCGCTCCACGCTCGCCGCCGAGCCAGGCGCCGGCGAGCATTGCCACGCCTTCCTGCTCCGTCGTGAGCGAGACCGCTTTCATGTTCAGGTCCGCATGGCAGTCGAGTATCAGCTGCGTATGGCCCGCGTCCGGCACGTAAGCGACCTGCACGATGCCGAGTCGCTTGAACGCGTTGTAGATATCCTGCGGCCAGACCCGCGGCGGATTTTCTGCTTTCACTTCGATTCCTTTTTCTGACTGTTCACAAACCGCGCGATTTCGGTGTGGTCGGCCGCTCCGCCGACCGCGCGCTCCGCTTTTTTCCAGAGATTGAGCGTAGCCTGTCCCAGTTCGGCCGGCACAGAGCACGCTTCGGCGACTTCCATGGCCAATGCAAGGTCTTTCGCCATGAGCCCGAGCGCAAAGCCCGAGTTGAACTTGCCGTTGAGAATGAATTGCGCAAACTTGTTTTCGGTGCTGTTGTTGCGCCCCGTCGAAGCGTTGATGACGTCGATCAACGTCTGCGGCTCGATGCCGAATTGCTCGGCGACACGCACCGCCTCCGCCGCAGCCGCAAGACCTGCCGCCGAGACGTAGTTGTTGAGCACCTTCGCGGCGTGCCCGGAGCCGAGTCCGCCGACGTAGAACCGTTTGCCCATCGCGGCGAGCAGCCCATCGCATTTTTCTGCGACGGTCTTGTCTCCCCCGATCATTATCGCGAGCGTGCCCGCAACCGCACCTCTCACGCCGCCCGACACAGGCGCGTCTATGAGCGAAAGCTCGTAACGGCCGAGATCCTGTCCGAGCTTGCGCGTCCCAACCGGCGCCGAGGAGCTCATGTCGATGATTACTGCGCCTTTCTGGAGACCTCCGACAAGACAGTCATCTCCATCGGCAGCACCGAGCACCACGCGTCGCACGATGAATCCATCCGGCAGCATCGTGATGACGACGTCGGAGTTTCTGCCGATTTCGCTCAGGCTCGCCGCGGCCGAGCCGCCATGCTGCTCGGCGAATGCCCGCGACTTCTCGGGCGCAGCGTCGTAGACGGTGACCTTCCATCCGGCCTTCAGAAGATTCGCGGCCATCGGCGCGCCCATGTTGCCGACGCCGACCAGACCGACGCGTGTTGTGACGGGGTCGATACCGGCGGGAATGAGCATGGCTGATCCTTCAGTGCGGGTCCGGGTGGAAGCGCTTATTGTAATCTCGCGCGTGGGCTATTCTACCGTCGCTATTACTCGCAATCGGGAGGCGTAGATGCTCGGCTCGCGCGTGCAGATCAAAACCCTCGATGCCTAGCCGCCGCTCGTCTTTGCTCGTGGCGATGGGTGTCGGGCTCGCCACTGCTATCGCGTACCCTTACGTCGATCTTGCATTAGCGTGCCGAATACCCGCTTCCGAAGCGTGCGTATGGGGGAAGGCTTACTTCCGGCTCACAATGGCGCTCAGCATCGTGGTGGTCGGTGGTGCGCTGACCGCGCTCGTTTACGGCTTCCTGATGTGGCGCCAGCGTCGGCGTAGATGA
>DASRIK010000307.1:0-3228 GCA_035650035.1 Burkholderiales bacterium
GGGGATCTGACGGCGAAAGCGTGCGTAAGACCGCGGTTCTAATGCGCGTGCCTCAGCCCGCTTCCGGGTCGCACCTGCCGCTCCGCGGCAGGCACTGCTCCGCCGTCCGCGGTCTCCCGCGAACGTAACATTCGAGCGCTCGTTAGAACTCACGTCCGAGCGTGCGAGGCCTGAGGAGACTGGCGGGGGCGTCGAAGACGCGGGCACGCTGAAGGCTGTCCGAGCCTGCGAGGCTTGCAGAGACGGACAGTAGGGTGCGCCGGTGACGCACCGGCCAGCGCGGTGCGCTAGTAGCGAACCCTACGCTGCCACGCGCGACGCCCGCTTCCGCTCGTGCTCCTGCAGGAGCCGCTTCCGAATGCGGATCGACTTCGGCGTGATCTCGACGAGCTCGTCATCGGCGATGAACTCGATCGCGGATTCGAGCGTATGGCGGATCGGCGGCGTCAGCATGATCGCCTCGTCCTTGCCCGCCGCGCGAATATTGGTGAGCTGCTTGGTCTTCACCGGGTTCACCACGAGATCGTTGTCGCGGCTGTGGATGCCGATCACCATGCCTTCGTACAGCGGTTCCCCGGGATTCACGAACATGCGCCCCCGCTCCTGGAGCTTCCACAGCGCATAGGCGACCGCTTCGCCGTTCTCGGCGGAGATGAGGACGCCGTTACGACGCTCGGCGATGTCGGCCTTCATCGGGCCGTAATCATCGAAAACGTGGCTCATGATGCCGGTGCCGCGCGTCATCGTGAGGAAGTCCGACTGGATGCCGATGAGCCCTCGCGCCGGGATGCGGTAGTCGAGACGCACGCGGCCTTTGCCATCGGACTGCATATCCATGAGATCGCCGCGGCGCGCGCCGAGCGCTTCCATGACCGCGCCCTGGTGCTCTTCTTCGACGTCGACCGCGAGCATTTCGAACGGCTCGCAGCGCACGCCATTCACCTCGCGGATCACGACGCGCGGGCGCGACACCGCGAGCTCGTAGCCTTCGCGACGCATATTCTCGAGCAGAATGCCGAGATGCAGCTCACCACGGCCGGAGACGAGAAACACGTCCGGGTCGGCGGTGTCCTCGACGCGGAGCGCGACGTTGCTCATCGTTTCGCGCAGGAGACGCTCGCGGAGCTGACGGCTCGTCACGAACTTGCCTTCGCGGCCGGCGAATGGCGACGTATTCACCTGGAAGTTCATGGTGAGCGTCGGCTCGTCGACCTTGAGCAGCGGAAGCGCTTCGGGATGTTCCGGATCGGCCAGCGTGACGCCGATGCCGACTTCCTCGATGCCGTTCACCAGCACGATGTCGCCGGCTTGAGCCTCCTCCGTGAGCACGCGCTGCAGGCCCTCGAACGTGAGCACCTGATTCACTTTCGCGTTCACGGGCGGACGGTTGCCGTTGAGCACCGTCACGGGCTGGCCGGGACGGATGCGTCCGCGGTTGATGCGCCCGATGCCGATGCGGCCGACGTAACTCGAATAATCGAGAGAACAGATCTGGAGTTGCAGCGGGCCGTCCGGATCGTCCTGACGCACGGGCACATTGTTCAGAATTGTATCGAACAGCGGCTTAAGGCTGTCGCCCTTGCTCGCGAGATCGTGCGTCGCCCACCCTTCGAGGGCCGAGGCGTAGACCACCGGAAAATCGAGTTGCTCTTCGGTCGCGCCGAGCTTGTCGAACAGATCGAACGTGTGGTTGACGACCCAGTCGGGACGTGCGCCCGGCCGGTCGACTTTGTTCACCACTACAATCGGCTTCAGCCCGAGCGCGAGCGCTTTCCGCGTGACGAACCGCGTCTGCGGCATCGGCCCTTCCACAGCGTCGACGAGCAGGAGCACGCCGTCGACCATCGACAGCACCCGCTCGACTTCCCCGCCGAAATCGGCGTGGCCGGGGGTGTCGACGATATTGATGTGCGTGCCGTTGTAAGTCACCGCGCAGTTTTTCGCGAGTATGGTGATACCGCGCTCGCGCTCGAGGTCGTTCGAGTCCATGACCCGCTCGACCACGTGCTCGTGGGCTGCGAACGTGCCGGACTGACGCAGGAGCTTGTCCACCAGGGTCGTCTTGCCGTGGTCGACGTGGGCGATGATTGCGATGTTGCGTAAAGCCCGGCTCATAACGGTTCGGTCTAAGAAAAAACCGTCAATTATAGCATAGGCCCTGCCGCCGGCGGATTAGCCGCGTTACCGCCCCTGTGCCACGGGGGTACCGATGAGGATTGCTCCGGCCTGGCCTCTCCGTCCGGCGGCTCCCTGCGCACCATGACGTCTGTCATTCCAGCCACGGCCGGTCTCCCGCCTGTTGTTCAGTATCCAGGCGATATTCCCGACGCAGGCGATCGATGAGGAGCCGGACCTCCGTGGCATAGTCTGCCGGACCGCGGTAACCCTTCATATCCCAATTGCGCCCGTCCTCGTCGGGCGCGTGCCATTGAACGTCGTGGGCAAACACGCGCTCGCCTTCGTCGTGAATGTCCTCCAGGGCGTCCAGCCTGGTCTGCACCAGATGCTTCAGCGTCGCAGCAGCTTTCAAGGTCGGCACGAGGAAAGTTTCCTTTGTTCACGACGAAGCGTGGGTCCGTTGCTAAAGAGACCGTTTCCAGGTGTAAAAGCCGACTTAACGCAGCACTGATCGATTGAAACGTTGCACGCTCGTGTGCGGTGGCGCACAGATGGCGTTGACACATCCGGACAGTATTGTCTCAAGGGCGTCATGACGGGATGCGTTATCGATGTACGTCGCATGGAATGCGCGCTCCTTGAGCGCTCTTGTCGACGGTGGTCTGCTTGGTGCGCTGCTACCGCCGCCGGCACGTCAGGTTCGCCGTCAAGGCACCGGAAGCGCGGTTCGTTGGAAATGGGCATCGTACTGAATGGTATGCGCGCTGTGGCCGACGCTGCATTCAGGCAGCTCCGGCGGCGCCGACTGAAACCCGACGCACCGGGACGCGGAAGTTACTTCGTGCTGTCCGGGGCTAAGGAAGGGGCCGCCCGGTGTGCTCGCCGGTTTCGTTCGGCGAATATGGGAAGATCATCGTCGGGATGTCTCTAGTACCCCGCCCCCATGACACGTCGCGCATCTCCGAAGGAACGTGGGTTCTGCCGATCGAGAGCGGCGGAGCCAACTGCTCGACAGCAACATACCCGCCGGTTTCATTCGGAGAATATGGGAAAGATGGGTCCCTTGAGAACACGGGCGGCGCCACCAGCATGAACAGCGCGCCAAGCGAT
>DASRIK010000308.1:0-3683 GCA_035650035.1 Burkholderiales bacterium
AAAAGTCCAGCGATCCACGAGCATTCCTTCGTCGTTCCGGAATACAAGGCAGTGATGGCCTCGCAGATCCGCAGGATGCTGAGGTTTGCCCGCGACAGCCCAATAGCTGGCGGACGCGCAGACAACGTGGCGGGTCTGGGCGAGATGACGGGCGATCAGGTTTCCTTTCTGCGGCCATCCAACCATTACGGCGACGTCGAGGGTTTGTCTCTCGATCTGTTCCGCTGTCACCCCACGCATCAGGAGCTCCACGTCCGGGAAGCGTGCCAGAAAACGTGAGATGCGCGGCATCACGCAGTGCTCGGCAACACTCTGGCGCATGCCAACGGTCAGCGTACCCCGTGGTTTGCCGCCGCGCGCGCCGAGCTGCTGCTCCAGCTCGCGCAGATCGGTGACGAGTCGCTGCGACGTGCGATAGTAGCGTTCGCCATCCTGCGTCAATGACAGCCCGCGCGGGCTTCGATTCACGAGAGTGACGCCCAGCGATTGCTCCAGCGCTCTTACCAGTTGAGTCACCGCGGGCGTGCTGACTGCAAGCGATCGGGCGGCCGCCGCAAAGCTGCCCATTTCGACCGCACGGTTGAAGTACTGCATCGCGCGTAGTTTGTCCATGTCGGCAATGTTAAGCAAAACCTAACGCTGCATTAGGTTGCGATAGCTTGGCTGCGCCCGGCGGGCTCACTATGCTGAACAGCGTCACGTCCGAGGTACGAAATGACGCCAAAGCCACTCGCCACCGCAGCCATTATGGCCTTATCGGCATGTCCCTTTTGTCTCAGCGGGAAAGAGCTGACTGCTTACCCGGTGCGGCCAATCAGGCTCATCGTGCCGACCACGCCCGGAGGTCCTCCGGACATCATAGCGCGCGTCATAGGCGAGAAGATCGGCGAAGCGTTTGGCCAACCTGTGATAGTGGACAATCGCCCAGGCGCGAGCGGTGCGATCGGCCTGGAAATGCTTGCCAGGGCACCGGCGGATGGACATACGCTCGGCGCGGTAGGCATGCCATTCGTGGCAATTACGCCGCACTTACTGCCGCGCCTGCCGTACGACACGGCGAAAGATTTCACGCCGATTACGCTGGTCGCGTGGAACTACAACATTCTCGCTGTGCCGAGCACGTCACCTGTGACGAGCGTAGCGCAACTCATAGCCACGGCCAGGGCCAAGCCCGGTGTGATGCGATATTCATCCGGTGGGAACGGAACGCCTGCACATCTGACGAGCGAATTATTGAAGCGAGAGACCGCGATCGACGTCATGCATGTGCCGTACAAAGGGGCAGCCGCGGCGGTCACCGCAGTAGTGGCCGGGGAGGCCGATTTCATAGTCGGCGCAACCGGCGCGCTTACACCGCACTTGAGCACAGGCAGACTTCGCGCGCTCGCAACCTCTGCCCCGAACCGCATACGTGCTTATCCGGACCTGCCCACGCTTGCCGAGCTGGGATATCCCAAAGTGGTTTTTCGCGACTGGCAGGCGATCTTCGCGCCGGCAGGAACACCGGCGCATGTCATAGACCGCCTGCACCTGGCCATCACGAAAGCAACTGCAGAGAGGAGCAGTCGTCAGCGACTCGACGCGCTCGGGATGGAGATCGCTGGCCTGGGCTTGAAGGAGACAGCGGCTCAAGTTCGCGCGGACGTGAATCAGATGAGACGGCTCGTTCACGAGATGAAAATTAGATTCGACTGAGCACGGGCCGAGTGGATCCGACCGGGCGTGGCTGCTGCTGTAGTCTGGACGGAAAACCTCTGCCGTTACGCGCGTTTGCTGAAGGCACCGGCTCCCCACTTGTCATGCTGGGCGGCGGAACGGCAGGAGCGGCGGGCTTCGCACCGCACGCTGCAGAGCTTGCCGGCGAATTCCGCGTGATTCGCCTGCAAACCATGAATGTCGACTACGCCGAAAACCGGCGCGCTTTGCCTTCGCAATACTCCATTAAACTCGAAAGCGCGGCGATGTCCGCGGCTCTGGACATGATCGCTCCGACAGAACGCCTCGATATCGTCGGCCATTCGCTCGGCGCAGTTGTAGCACTCGATTTTTCACTCGATCACCCGGAGCGAGTTCGAAAACTCGTACTGTCTGAACCGCCCGCATTCTGGGTCGTTGCACCCGACGAATTGGGCACTTCGCTCGAGATGCAGCTCATTACCATACTTGTTCGCCAGTTCCGTCCGAGCCACGAACCGACCGACGCGCAACTTGTGGAGTTTCTCCGTGCGCTCGGGGACCGCAACGCGACCGCACCGGGCCGGAATGATCCGTGCCGGGAGCAATGGGTAAGGAGACGAGGATGCCTACGCGGATTGTCAGCCGTGCCGGATCACGTGGACGATGTGGCCCGATTGAAAAGCTTCCGGCGGCCCGTGCTTCTCATTCGGGGAGTCAGCACGGCGGGATTTCACCGCCGCATCAACGAGCTGCTTGCGACGCATTTACCGCTGGTGGAAACGGCCGAGCTTCCCGGCTGCCATTCGGCCGTGAACACCGCGCGCAGCACATTCCTCGTGCGACTGCGCGCATTTCTGGAAGGTGAGAGCGCGCCCCCGGTAGGTTTATCAGGCGCCTGATGCTCGCCCTGACCGTGGCATCCGATGAGGATAAAGCGATCAAAGAGCCGGCGAAGCGTTGATCGATGCGGCTATACAATCCGGAGACGTTGCGCAACTTTCAGGTGACCTGTGACGGCAATCAGCGAAATCGCGCCCGATGTCTATCGAATCTGCACATACGTGCCGGAGATCGACCTTCAGTTCTGCCAGTTCCTGGTGAAGGACGAGCAGCCGCTGCTCTGGGAGACGGGCATGAAGCAGTTGTTTCCCACCGTGCGCGAAGCGGTTGCGAAAATCATCGACCCGGCGACACTTCGGTGGATTTCATTCAGCCATTTCGAGCCGGACGAATGCGGATCGCTCAACGACTGGCTGACACTTGCGCCGCGCGCGCAGGCGGTGTGCAGTGAAGTGGGCGCGATGGTGTTCGTGAACGACGGTGCGCTGCGGCCTGCGCTGGGCGTCACCAAAGACGCGCTCATCGAAACCGGCAAATACAGGTTCCGCCTGTATCCGACGCCTCACCTGCCGCATGGCTGGGATGCGGCCATCCTGTTCGAAGAGACGAACCGCACCCTGCTCTGCTCGGATCTCCTGCATCACGCGGGTGATGTGGAACCCTGCACGGAGTCGGACGTCATCGGCCGCACAAGACACGCGATGCAGACGATGCAATCCACTTCTCTGCTCGACTACATGCCGTGGACGCCGAAAACGGAGTCCCGGCTCAAGGAGCTTGCAGCCCTGGCGCCGCGTACGTGCGCGACGATGCACGGATCGGCGTTTCGGGGCGACGGCGCGCGGGCGTTGCGGGAGCTCGCGTCTGTCATGCGCGAAGTTCTCGGCACGACGTAGGCGGTTACCAAAGTCGCGCGGCTACAGCTCCAGCGGCATCAGCTGCGCCACACGCTGCGGCTCGCGCCGCCACGCATCCGACGTATCGACGTAGACCTCGACGCCGTTGCCGTCGGGGTCGTGAAAATACAGCGACTTCGTCACCTCGTGGTCCACGGGCCGCGTGGCAATACCGGCAGCCTCGAGCTTCGCTTTGGCTTCGCGCAGCTCGTCGAGCGTGGTCCCGATGTTGAACGCGACGTGATGTAGCCCTACCGCGGTCTCGCTGCG
>DASRIK010000309.1:0-2597 GCA_035650035.1 Burkholderiales bacterium
GATGCGGCCGGCCACCACGAGCACGTGCACGAAGAAGATGCCGAGCATGGTCACCGCGGCGGTTCGATGGATCAGCCCCGCGGTGCGAGGCCCGCCGAGGGCGCCGACGAGCGCTTTCGCCCACTCGGTATGGGCGTAGAACACCGCCATGCCGGTCAGCACGAGGAGCATCACGCTGACGGCGAAAAAGAGATGCGCGACGCGCCAGCCCCACTGGAACCGCTTGATGTGCTTGCCTCGAAGTTCGGGCGGCAGCTCGGACAGCGCGACGTGAGTGCGGCTCTTCCCTTCTTTCTGATCCTTGAACTCGCGATAGAACCACAGCGCCGAATGCGCCCAGAAAAACGCGAAAACCCCGACCAGGAGCGCGATCATGAATTTCGACGCAATCCACATCGCGGGGTAACGCTGAAAGTCGTGTGTATTCGCGTGCGGCTGGAAGGTGAGAAAACCGGCCGTCGCGGCGACGTGACATTCGCGGCAGGTCGCGAGCCGGTTAGCGGGATGGACCTTTGAAGTCGGGTCGCTCACGCGCTGGACCGTGTGGCTTGCGTGGCAGTTGAAGCACTTGGCGGTATACCCGTAGCCGAGCGTCGTGACCTGTCCGTGGTAGGTGTCGCTGTAGCTGCGGTAGTTCTCCTTGTGGCACGCACCGCAATTCTCGGTAATCGAAAGCTGCGTCGTGGTGAATTCCGTCGGCTGGATATTGTGACCGGTGTGGCAGTCGGAGCATACGGCTGCGCGTGGATTGCGTTTCCACACCGCCTCATCGCCGTGTACCGATTGCAGATACTCGTGCCGTGCCTGCGTATGGCAGTTCCCGCAGGCGTTCGGAAGGTTGAGTCGCCATTCGGCCCGGCCGGGCGTGTTAGGCGGATAGACGTAATGGGCGTCATGACAGTCGTAGCATGTCGCGTTCGTGTACGACTGATCGGCCCGGCTCGGACGGGCGTGTACCGATTTCAGGTGCCGCTCTATCTGATCGACGACCACTCCGAGACGCGCGTTCTGGACAGTTGTGCCGTCGCGCTGGGCGGCCGCCCACAGCTGCTCGTGGCAATTGACGCAGCTCACCCTGCGCACGGCTTTTTGATGCGGAATCGCGGTAATGTCCTGATGGCATTCGACGCACTCGCGCTTGCCATGCACGCTCCCGTCGAACTTATCCCTGTGCACGAAGAGGGGCCGCATCTTGCCTTCGGCGTCGGGCACCCCGAAGCCTTCGTTGCCGTGACAACCGAGACAGATGGTTTTGTCGAGGCCGGGCGGTGCAGTCGGCTTTGCCGCGATGGCCGGCACAGCGGCCTGCGCTGCCGTTGCAGCCGGAATGGCAAACGAAAGAGCGATGACAGCCGACGTCAACCAATTCCACAAGCGCATGTTCTTATCCCCTTGTCGCAAAGGCTCTCGTACCCTTCGCGTGCACGCGAGAGTAATCGAGCCGCGGCATTTGCGGCTTGATAGAAATCAAGGAACGGTGGCTAGCTTACTACACGCGCGCGCCGCGCCTCATGCTGGCGCAGCGCGGCGGAGTCGTAATCCTGCGGGGGCGGGCTGCTATTTCGCCTGGGAGGCCATGTACTCGACGGCAGCCTTGATATCGGCCTGGGAAGCCGATGAGACCCCGCCTTTGGGCGGCATGGAGCCCTTGCCTTTCATTACGCTCGCAACCAGGGCGTCGGTGCCTTTCTTGCTCACCTGGTCCCAGTCCTTCTTGTCGCCGAGCTTCGGCGCCATCGTCTTGTGGCAGCCGGCGCAGCCCTGGTTGAACACGGTCTTGCCCTCTGCGGTCCAGCCGCTCTGCGCTGCGAGCATCAACCCGGCAACCGCCAAATACCCGATGATTTTCATTTCACTCTCCTCTCGACGTCTCGATCGATCATGCCGTTTGCGGCGCGGGAACCGCCATCGGCTTCGTTCTGCTGAACCACATGTCCCATAAGGATATGAGAATCTGCGCGCCGAGCGAAAAACCCATCAGCGCACCGCCTATCACCACGATATACGCGAACAAGGATTCCCAGTGTGTGACCCACCAGGAGCCGATGTCGAGCCAGATCGCGATATACGGCAGCACGATGATCGGCACGCGCACTGCGAGCGGCACCGTGCTCAGCGCGAATATGGCGCCGGTCATCAGGAAGATGAAACTGATCCCGAAGAGGTGGATGTGCGAGACGCGGGCGAGGCGTTCCCAGGTGGGACCCGGCGTCACTTCGGTCAGCTTGGATACTTCTTCGAACGTACGGAGCGGAACGATCGGCACTGTTCCGTTGTGGCAATTGGCGCACTTCTCCTCGACGATGTTGGAAATCTTCTTGTAGCCCTCCGCCGTCGAGCCATCCGTCACCCAGCGCAGCAGCAGATCTTTCTCGAGCGGGGTCAGACCTGCCCCCATGGCGCCTCGCAGCGACACTTCGAACACCGTGTTGTCGCGCGTACCGCGGTACTTGTGCGTAACGCCTTCCACGAGGCCGAGACCTTGGTCCCGATGCGGCTTCACCTCGGAAAAAAACATGTAGGTGAGCGCCGCGATGTAGCCGATGCCGATCGTAAGCAGGAAAGCGGTGAATAGCGCGCGCAGAGGCGCGGACAGC
>DASRIK010000310.1:0-3986 GCA_035650035.1 Burkholderiales bacterium
ATACTTCAAGGCAAAGGCAGGTGGGCGCGGTTATCAGACACTCATTAACGAGGCACTGAAGCAGGCGATCGTGCAGGAGAACCTGGAAGCCACATTGCGGCGTGTGATGCGGGAGGAGAGGGCGCTGTACGCGGTGAAACGCGCGCGCTAAGTGACGCGTGCTAGACTTTTTCGCGCCCGGGAAGCGAACGCACACAACAGCCAATCGCGGCAGGAGGAGCACCATGACATCGTGTACGACGTGGCGGAGGTGTTCTCTCTCAACGGCGGTGATCGCGATCGCTTGCGCCGCTGTATCACCCGCGATCGCTCAGAAGTATCCCGCGCAGACCGTGCGCGTGATCGTGCCGACCTCTCCCGGCGGCGCCGTCGACGCCTTCGGGCGTGGTGTCGGGCGCGTCGTGCAGCAGAGCTTCGGCGTCACTACGATCGTCGATAACAGAGCGGGCGCGAACGGCGCGATCGGGGCCGAGATGGTCTCGAAAGCACCGCCCGATGGCTCGACCCTGTTGGTGATCTGGGGCGGGCACGTGATCAATCCGCTGATCACGAAAGGCGTTCCATTCGATCCGATCCGGGATTTCACGCCGATCACGCGCATCGGGAACATCCCGCTCATCCTGGTCGTGCATCCGAGTCTTCCGGCGAAATCGGTGAAGGAGCTCGTCGCACTCGCGCGCGCGAAGCCCGGCATGCTGACTTTCGCGTCGGGCGGTGTCGGATCAGGCGGTCATCTTTCGGGCGAGCTGCTGAAGTACATGAGCAAGGTCGACATGCTCCACATTCCCTACAAAGGGAACTCGGTCGCGCTCGCGGACGTGCTCGGCGGGCATGTGACGCTCATGTTCGACACGATCACGACGGGCATTCCGCACACGCAGAAAGGGAAGCTCCGCCTGCTGGCGGTGACGAGCGCGGAGCGCGCGCCGCAGGCACCTGATGCGCCCACAATGCAGGAGTCAGGCTTCCCGGGCTACGAGACCGATGCGTGGTATGCGCTGCTCGCGCCGCCGAAGCTCTCGCCTGCCGTGCAGCAGCAGCTCAACGCGGAGCTGAACAAAGCGTTCAAGGATCCTGCATTTCGCGAGCAGTTCGTCGCGCAGGGCGTGCGCTTCGTCGGCGGCACGCCGGAGCAGCTCGAAGCGCACATGCGGGCGGAGTCGGAGCGGTGGTCGAAGGTGTTCGGCGCGATGGGGGTGAGGCCGCAGTAGTCCTTTGTAGCTTCCAGAGTCTTGCCGTGAGGGGTCTGTCGCCGTTTTTTACACGCGCGGCAGTGCTATACGGAAACTTCTCGTGTTATCAATATCCTTCAACCTCGGCACAGGATATGCTTCGAGCGGTTTCTCATAAGCGTGTAACCAAAGGGCGCATGTACAGGCTCCGTCGCGGTGCCTTTTTTTCAGCTCGCGTCCTGCATAGCAGCCGGAAGGATCCTAACGCTGTTGCCGCTTCCCTGGCGAGATTTGGCGCAGCAGCCTGTCTGATTGAAGCGGTTACGCGTCGCAGCAAGAGCGCTGTAAAGCTTTGCTGTCTTGCCGTTCGTAACCTGGAGAGGAGCATCGACTATGTTCTTCCGCTCTGGCAAAAGCATGCTGCGCAAAGGTTTACCGTTTTTGGCGTTGAGTGGAGTTCTCGCTTGTTGCATGTACGCGAAAGCCTACGCAGCCCCTGTATACATTTGCGTGGGGCTCTGCGTGCCCATCATCATTACAGATCCGAATCTGCCGCCTCCGGAAAAAGGTAATCTGGTAAACATCCTGAACGTTCCGGTAGATGGTGTTCTCTATGACGTCGCGTTCGTGGACGGAAAGTTCAACGATATATTCGGCGCAACTGCTCCAGTGCTGCAGTTCACCACCGCGGATCTCGCGCTGAAAGCCTCTCAGGCGCTTAGCGCCGTACTCGTGGACGTGGGACTTGAACCTTACGGTAGCGACCCCTCGTTGACCCGCGGGTGTCTGAATGATCAAGCGTGCGTCATCATGACGCCATTCGAGCTTGCGTTGGGCGATGCTGCCTTCCGCTTCATCGCATTCGTGAACGACAATCCTTTCCTTCCGCAGGTACCGGGCGATTCCATCCTCGGCGCACCCACTGGCCTCCTCGGAGCGCGCAGTCAGGACTTCAGCCTTGGTGGTGCTTTCGACGACACGACTTTCGCAGTATGGCGCGTGGCTGGTGGCGCGCCTGATGACTCGTTAGCACGTTTCTTCACGCCTCCCCTGTTCGGCGCACCCGCATCCGTCCAAGAACCCAACATCCTGGGCTTGCTCGGCGTCGCATTCGTTTTCGCGCTGTGGCAAAGATATCGTCGCGCACGCTCGGCCCTGTAGGCGACTACGCTTTAAGGATGCACGTCGGGTCGATCTCGATCAGCGGACCCGGATACATCGTCGCGGTCGCAGGCACATAAGCGAGCGCGGGATTGTTCTTGGGATCGGGGAAATACTCGCGCCACACACGAAGGAAGCCGCGATAGTCGCGCCGCGGCTGCGTGAGCCACACGCGGACGTGATGGCAATGCGCCCAGTCGGAGCCGTTCGCCTCGATCTGGCGCGTGAGAAATTCCATGACATTACGCGTCTGCACTTCGATGTCGGAGAAGTGATGCGGCAGGCCGGGCGGTGCGGCGACGACTGTCTCCATGTTGCCTGCGGTCTTGCCGGCGATGTAGAGCCACGGACCGGCCGTGAGCGTCGGCGTGTAATTCACTTTGCGCTTCGCGACCGGATGGTACGGAATGCCTTCGGTCGATTCTTCCTTCAGGTGATCGTTGTCGGGCACGAGCACGGTGAGGCTAGCCGCGAACACGGCACCCGGCACGAGCAGCCCCTTGACGCCCATCGACGCGCGCCCCGGCGGCACCGGCATGTAACGCGCCCACGTGCTGTCGACGTCGTTGAACGTCCTCAAGTCCGGCTCGTAGAGATACGCTTCGAGTGCGTGCTCGAGCGAGGTGCCCGCCTGCCGCAGCACGCGATTCATCGTCGTGAAGAAATGGTCCGCCTGCGCGACGCCATCGCTGCCGTAGTTGGGGAAGCGCGGGTTCCTGCCCGCAGCAACCCCCGTCGAGAAATTCGACGAAGCGAAGCCCGAGCAGAACACGAGATTGCCGGCGCGCACTGCCCACGGCGCCCACTCCGCCTCGAGCGGATCGGGACCGTCGGGGTCGTTCAGGATCTGCCGCTCGAGCCTCGACTCACCGGCGAGCGCCGTCACGTCGAGATTCAAACGCGCGCCGCGGAACGGGAACGCGTCGCCCACTTCGATCGTCGTTCGCGCCGGTGGATTCTTCGGAAAGTATTCGCGCCAGACGAGCTTGAATTCGTAGAAATCGGCCGCGTCCGCGAGATGCACTTCCGCCTTGAGCACGCGCTCGAGCGCGCTGCCGCATTCCTGAAGGATCGCTTTGAGGGTCTCGAGGCAATGTCGCGCTTGTGCAGCGATGAGCGACGGTCCTGCTTCGCCGAGCGCCTCGTCCACTTCGATCGCATGGCCATGCGCGTCGATGGGATAGATGCTGGACGTGAACACATAGTCGCCGGCCTGCACGGCCTTGGGTGCAGGGATGAGGGGCATCGCGGTGCTGCGCCGCAGCTTCTGAATCCTTTTCATTCGTGTCTCCTCGCGGTGGTTCTTGTTGGATGTGGGCTTCGAGCATGACCGAAGGGGGATGAGGGCGCAACGGGGCGTTCGCGCTTCGACGGGCGCATTACGAACGGCGCGGATTACGAGACGCTCGCGTGTACGGAGTGGACCTGCCGCGCGCTCACTTGATGGCAGCTACCTGGCTGCACTTGTCGTTGCGTCGGTAGCCCGCCCGCTCTGCCTCCGCGACGCTGTCGAACGGGACGCGATATTCCGGCCGCGTCGCGCCGTAGCCGCTGCAATGCGGGAGGAAGTAATCGCGCGTGCGGCTGTTCGCAATAACCGCGGCGGCAGCGCGGCCCCCGGACGGGTCGGCACAGTTATCCGAGAGTTTGTAT
>DASRIK010000311.1:0-3310 GCA_035650035.1 Burkholderiales bacterium
TCGACGAAGAGGGCTACCTTCAGGTCATCCGATACAAGACGGCGAAGCTTTTCGAAGCAGCGACACGCCTCGGAGCGATCCTTGGCGAGGCGGGGGACACAGTCGAGGATGCGATGGCCGCATATGGGGCGCATCTCGGAACCGCGTTTCAGCTGATCGACGATGTCCTGGATTATTCCGGAGATCACGCCGTCATCGGAAAGAACGTCGGTGACGATCTCGCGGAAGGCAAGGCGACGTTGCCTCTGATCTTCGCGATGAAGCACGGCAGCCCGCAGCAGGCGCAGCTCGTACGCCACGCCATAGAATCGGGCGGGCTGGACGAGCTCGGCCGCGTGCTCGAGGCGATCCAGGCTTCCGGTGCGCTCGACTATGCGCGTGCCCAGGCGCACGCCGAAGCGCGGACTGCGTGCGCCGCGCTCGAGAGCCTGCCGAATTCAAAGTATCGGGATTATTTGTTACAATTGGCCGATTTCGCGGTGACGCGAACGTTTTAGCCGTCGAGCGCGCCGCGGGCTTCACGCGTCGCCTCCTCGCTTCTCGCCGACATCGGGGTGTAGCTCAGCCTGGTAGAGTACTGCGTTCGGGACGCAGGAGTCGGAGGTTCGAATCCTCTCACCCCGACCATCTTTTCCCTTTCGACTAACGTGCGGTGTGCACGTCGCCTCTCGACGGTCCTGAAACGTTGGGGCAGACTAGCGGCGCTCGAACTTCTGCGCGGCGCCATGACGATATTCAAGCTCGCTTGATCTCCCTTGAAATATTTCATCCTCGTACTCGTCATCGTGCTTGTGTATTGGTTCTTCAAGGCGCACAAGCGGAAAGTGCGAGGACCGTCTCGGCGCTCCTCGGGCGGCACGGGTGCCTCCGAGGACATGGTGCGCTGTGCTCAATGCGGCGTCCATCTCCCGCGCAGCGAAAGCCTCATGGCCGGGAAGATGTTCTTTTGCACGCCCGAGCATCGCCGGCTGCATCAGAAAAGTGATTGAGCGTCCGTAGCTCGCTTGAAGTCCATGACCACGGCGGCCGAACCCGTGTTCACTTCCGGCGCGTCCGTGACGCGGCCGGTGGTCCTCCATGGCGAGGCGTTCTGGCGCTCGCTCTTCTACTTCAATGCGTATCGCGTGATCGGCGCGGTGCTGCTGCTCGTCATGGCGACGGCATGGAGCGACACGCTGCCTTTCGGGTCACGCAACTACCGGCTTTTTGTCGCCGTCACCGGCTGCTACCTGCTGCTGAGCCTGCTCTACTTCGCGCTCATACGGCTGCGCTGGCGCTTCGATGCGCAGCTGACGGTGCAGGTGATGAGCGACATCGCGGCGATCGCTGTCCTCACCTATGCGAGCGGCGGCGTTTCGAGCGGACTCGGCTTGCTGCTCCTGACCATACTCGCGGCCGCCGGTCTGATTGCCCGCGGAAGACTGACGCTATTCTATGCAGCGCTCGCGAGCATCGCTCTGCTCCTCGAGCACACGTACGACGTGCTGCACAACGACGTGGCGGTCGCGCAGTACGCCCACGCGGGCCTTCTGTCCGCCACGTACTTCATGGTCGCCTGGGTGGCCCATGTGCTGGCGAAGTACGCGCTTGCCAGCGAAGAGCGCGCAGCCCAGCGCGAGATCGATTTCGAGAACATGGCGCAGGTGAGCGAGCACGTGATCCAGGATCTCCAGGACGGTGTTCTCGTCGTGGACGGGCGTGGCGTGATTCGGCAGTTCAACGTGAGCGCCGAACGCATCATGGGTCCTTTGCGGGGACGCGATGTGCCGCTCGACGAATACGCGCCGGACCTGGCGAGACGCTTCGCGGCCTGGCAGCAGGACGAGCACGGCCGGGACATGCCTGGCGAGGTCGAGCTAACCCGCACGCTGGGTGCGCGATTCGTACCTGTCGGGCGAGGACGCATCGCCGGCAGCGTCATTTTCCTCGAAGACCGTACGCGCATACAGGCCGAGGCGCGTCAGATGAAGCTCGCCGCGCTCGGCCGGCTCACCGCGAACATTGCGCACGAAGTTCGCAACCCGCTCGGCGCGATCAGCCACGCGGCAGAGCTGCTCCAGGAGGAGCCTGAAGTGAGCGAGACCGCGCGGCGCCTGATAACGATCATCCAGGACAACACTCAGCGCCTGGATCGGATGGTGAACGACGTCCTGAAGCTTCGCAGGGGCGACACGGCGCATCGGGAGAGCTTCAGGCTCTCGGACTACCTGCGCACGTTCGTGGAGCAGTTCTGCCAGATCGAGAAGCTCGATCCGGGCGTTTTCAAGCTCGACCTGCACGTCGACCCGACGGTCGTGTTCGACCGGAGCCACCTCAATCAGGTCATGTGGAATCTTTGCCGTAATGCCATCAGGCACTGCAGACGGGAGAAGGGCAGCATCCGGCTGATCGTGACCCCGCAACCGGGGGTCTCCGCGGTCAAGCTGGATGTGGTCGACGACGGACCCGGCGTACCGAGCGAGCTGCGGAGCCAGCTCTTCGAGCCGTTCTTCACCACCGCGAGAGGCGGCACGGGACTGGGCCTCTACATTGCGCGCGAAGTGTGCGAAGTCAACAATGCGCGGCTGGACTATGTCGAGACGGCCGAGGGGGCACGCTTCTCGGTCTTGTGCCGCACCGCGTGATTCGACGATGAGCAAGAGTCAGATACTGGTCATAGACGACGAGGCCGACATCCGGGAGCTTCTCGACATGACGCTTACCCGCATGGGCCTCGAGCCGCACTGCGCGGGCACGACGTCCGAGGCGCTCGCCCTGCTCGAAAAAGGGACCTACGACCTGTGTCTTACCGACATGCGGCTGCCTGATGGCGACGGTCTCGAAATTCTGGCGCACGTCTCGAAGCATCACCCCAACATGCCGGTTGCGGTCATCACGGCCTACGGCAGTGCCGAGAACGCCGTTGCCGCGTTGAAAGCCGGCGCGTTCGACTACCTCGCCAAGCCCATTGCGCTCAACCAGCTGCGCACGCTCGTGCGATCTGCGCTGAAGCTTTCTACGCCGGCGATGCGCCGCACGGCCGGCGACGAAGCGACGGACCAGCTGACGTTGCCGGTCCTGATCGGCGCTTCTACGCCCATGCAGGCGACGCGGGCGCTGATCGACAGGCTCGCGCGAAGTCAGGCACCTGTGCATATCAGCGGCGAGTCCGGAAGCGGAAAAGAGCTCGCCGCCCGCCTGGTGCATCTGAAAGGGTCCCGGCGCGACGGTCCATTCGTCGCCGTGAATTGCGGGGCCATTCCGGAAGCCCTGATGGAGTCGGAATTTTTCGGCCACCGAAAAGGTGCATTCACCGGCGCCGTATCGGACC
>DASRIK010000312.1:0-9672 GCA_035650035.1 Burkholderiales bacterium
ACGCGAGATTCTTGTATTTCGCAAAAGCGATGCCTCTGCCGCGCGTGCCGTCGCCTTTCCTGTCCCGTTGCCAACCTGCTTTTTCCGCGGCCGCTTCGATAACGGCACGTGCACGCGGGTCTTTCATGTGCTTCAGCCGAAACGCCACCGGATCCGTGCCCGCCTGCGCGGCGAGCTCGTCCATGAAAGATTCGAGCGCGTAGACGTTCGCGTACGCGCCGAGCGTGCGCAGCGCCGACGTACGGATCGGCATCTCGGGCAGATAATGCAGCACGATTTTCTGGCCTGGAAAATCGTAGAGCGGCACGGCGTTGCGATCGGCCGCCCCTGACGGTTGCGGCGAATTCGCGACGGGTGCCAGCATCACGGGATTCGCAATGTGCCACCCTCCGAGCAGGCTTGCACCCTTCGACGACCCGGGGCGCGTGCTGTGCGGGTGGCTCCACACGTCGTGCTGCCAGTACACGATGTTCCCGGCTTCGTCGAGGCGTGCTTTCATCTTCATCACCATCGCCGAGCCGTAGGGCTCCCACGAGAATTCGTCGTCGCGCATCCACTGGAGCTTCACGGGACGGCCACCGGTGGCACGCGCAAGCAAAGCGGCATCGCATGCGACGTCGTCCGCACCGTTGTGGCCGTAGCAGCCGGCGCCCTCGACGTGGATGGCGGTGATCGAAGCTTCAGGCATGCGCAGCACTTTCGCGAGATCGCGCCGAAGCGGAAAGACACCCTGGCTATGTGTCCACACCGTGAGCTTGCCGTCCTGCATCTGCGCGACTGCGCACGAAGGCGCCATCGGAGCATGGGCCTGGAACGGTCGCGTGTACGTCGATTCGAGCGTGGTAACGCGTCCGCCTGCCGACGCTGCGGCGATCTTCTCGTTCGCCACGATGTCGACCGACTTCACTTTCTGCAGGTGATCGAACAGCGCAGGCGCGGCCGGCGGCAGATCTGCGGTTTCCTGCCATTTCGCAGAATGCCGTAGCGCAATCGCCGCCTTGATCGCCTGCTCTTCCCGTTCCGCCGCGACCGCAAGAAAGCTCCCGTCACATACCACCGCAGTCACGCCCGGCATGGCGCGAATGCGCGCCTCATCGCACGAGACGAGCTGCGCCCGATACATCGGCGGGCGCACGACGCGTCCATACAACATGCCCGGCAGCCGAATGTCCTGAATGTAGCTCGGCTTCCCGGTTATCTTTCCGGGAATATCCCGCCGCGGAACGTTCTTGCCGATCGTGCGATAGGCTGAAGGCGGTTTCGGCTGCGCGCGCGCAGTCGCTTCGCGCTTGAGATCCGCTTCCCCGGCGAGCTCCCAGTACGTGAGCTTCGCGCCGCGTCCGGTGATGACGCCGTCCGCGACCTCGAGGTCGCCCGGTGTGGCGCCGAGCCGTTTTGCCGCCGCCGCAAGCAACGCCGCGCGCGCTTCAGCGCAGGCGTATCGAAGCGCCGTCCCGCTGTTCTCGACCGAGAGGCTGCCGGCCGTCATGCCTTCATCCGGCGAGCGGGAAGTGTCCGCGGAAACCATCTCAATGCGTTCGTACGCGACATCGAGCTCGTCGGACGCGATCTGCGCGAGCGCGGTGAGTATCCCCTGCCCCAGCTCGACTTTGCCGGTGAAGACCGTGACGTTGCCGTCGAGGCCGATGCGAAGCCAGCCGTCGAGCATACGGTTCGTATTCAGACTGCCCGGCAAACGCGCACGGGCGGCTTGTTGAGCAAGGCTCGCGGGAGCAGACCACGCAAATGTGACGACCAGCGCTCCGGAAGCTTTGAGAAACGCGCGGCGGGATGGGCGAGCGAGCGTTTTCATGCAACCTCCTTCGACGCGCGCAGCACCGCGCGAACGATGCGGTTGTGCGTTCCGCAGCGGCACAGATTCGCGCCGAGCGCTTTGCGGACTTGTGCTTCGGTCGGGTTCGGCGTGCGGTCGAGCAACGCTTTCGCCGTTATGATCATGCCGTTCGCGCAATAACCGCATTGCGCCGCCTGCTCGGCGATGAAAGCGCGCTGCAGCGGATGCAGCTTGTCGCCCGTGCCCAGTCCTTCGAGCGTTGTCACCTTCTTTCCTGCTGCGGCATCGACCGGGAACACGCAGGAGCGCGTCGGTTTGCCGTTAACCAGCACGGTGCAGGCGCCGCACTGGCTCAAGCCGCAGCCGAATCGCGGAGCGGAAAGCTCGAGATCGTTGCGAAGGACGTACAGCAGAGGCGTACCGGAATCGACGGACACGGTGCGTGCGGCGCCGTTCACGTCGAGCTTGAATGAACTCGTCATCGCTCCCCCTTTTTGTGCCCGCACGGCCATCCCGGGATGCCGCGGCAGGCCTGAGGAGGACAGATTAGATCATCCCGGCGGCCAGGTCATCCTGCGGCCGCCCAGAATGTGCAGATGCAGGTGGAAAACGCTTTGCCCGGCTTCCGCGCCGTTGTTGACCACCAGGCGAAACGCGTCCCCGACGCCGAGGTCGCGCGCGATCCGGCCTGCAGCGACCATCAGATGGCCGAGCAATGCCTGATCTTCGGCCGTGGCATCGGAGAGCTGCGGAATCTCCTTCTTTGGAATGACGAGGACATGCGTCGGCGCCTGCGGATTGACGTCGCGAAAGGCGAGGCAGTGGTCGTCTTCGTAGACGATGCTCGCGGGGATTTCGCGATTGATGATCTTGCCGAATATGGTGCTCATGAATCCTCCTTCAGCGGCAGGCCCGCAGCCCGACCGTACGCATCACTTCTTTTTCATCACCTCTTTTCATCACCTTTTCTGACGGCGCCTTTGGCGTGCTCGGCCGTCCACTTCACCAGATCTTCCACGAACGCGTCCGTCGCTCCCGCCAGCGCTTTCACCGCACCGGGTGCGTTCGGCTCCGCGGCACGGTCGTAATCGAACACGCGCTGCGCAAGGAGCCGGCGGCCGTCGCTGTCGAGCAACGTGGCGCGCGCACGCAGCTGGACTGCGCTCTGCGCCGGCCCTTTGAAATGCTGGCTGAAATCCTCGAGCTCGAGGCGAAGCGTGTAATCGGAACGCGCGCTGAAGCCCGGTGCGACGACACCCACGGACGCCGCCGAGAAGCGGGCCCGCACACGGTCCGTCAGGAGCGCCGCCGGTTCGGCGGCCCACCTGTTGATCGCGTAGACGTGCGTACGTGAAGGATCCTCGTAGAGCAGCCGGTACACGATGCCCGCGTCGTCGAGCCATGCAGGCGCCCCGACCGGAGGAATCAACACGGTGCCGCCGATGGCAGGGTTCGAGCGCACGTAACCCGGCGGCGGCCCGAAGTCGTAACTCGTGGGCACCACGGACTCCGGGCGCGGAATCGAGCACGCGCCGAGCGCCGCTGCGAGCGCGAACGCGACGGCCTCACGCGCACAGCGGCGATGCGATCCGGAGGCCGGCTCACTCATGGCGCGCCTTTTACGCGCGATTCCGGCAGAGTTTCGCCCGGACCGAGCGCGCCTGGCTTGCGGCCGAAGACAAGGCTCTGCGGCTGTTCGCGTAGCGACGTCGCGAGCCGGTCGAGACTGCGCGAGGTGTGCGTGAGCTCGTCGGCCAGCGCGTTCACGCGCGGCAACGTTTCCGCGGCAACCGTATCGACGAGGGAAGTGACGGCATCGCCCGCTCGTTCGGCGCTGCTCGCCACGCGGTCAATGCCTTCGAGGCGCTTTGCGAGATTGCGGTTCGTATCGGAGATCTCGCCAAGAAGTCTCTCGGCCTGCTGGAAAGTCTTGCGCGCGTCCGCAACCAGCGCGTCCGAATTGCGAGCGGCGGGCTCCATCGCCTTGGTGAGCCCGGCGATCTGCTGCGTCGCCGCTTCGATGTTCTGCAGCGTGCGGCTGAACTGGGCCTGGTTCTGGTCGCTCAGGAACGCGCCCATTCGCTTCATGAGCTCGCGCGCGTCGGCGAGCACCTGTTGTCCGGCTTCGGCGATGCTCGAGAAGAGCGACTCGCGTATCGGGATGCGGGCCGAGCCGGGCTCGGTTGCGGGCGGCAGCCGCTCGGCGCTTTTTCCGGGGTCATCGAGCATGACGTACGAAAGGCCCGTCACGCCCTGGTAGCGTATCTCGGCGTACGCGCTGCGCGTCAACGCCAGGTCACTCTGGATGGCAATGTCGATCAGTATCGTGCGCTTGTCCTGCGGGTCGAATGCGATGCGCGTCACCTTGCCGATGTCTACACCGCGAAAACGCACGACCGCCTGCTCGTTCAGTCCCGTCACCGCGAATTTCGATTCGAGCTGGTAATACGCTTTTTCGTACGTCTCGCCGCTGAACCACATCGCAGCGAGAACGACACCCGCGCCAAGGAGCAGCGTGAAAAGTCCTGCCGCAAGCGCGTGCGCCTTGTTTTCCATCGCTCAGGTTTCCAGACACTCTGCCGGCTGCGACGCGACCGCCGGCGTTTGAGTCGAACGCTTCCGCTCTTTCCAGGTCTCGATGGTGTAACGGCCTCTTTCGCCCTGAAAGAAGTTGCCCACGAACGGGTGGTCGGTCGCGGCGACTTCGTCCACAGGGCCTGCAGCCACCAGCTTCTGGTCCGCGAGGACAGCCACGCGGTCGGATAGCGCGGCCAGTGTGTCGAGATCGTGCGTGATCATGACGACCGTGAGATTCAGCTCCCGATGCAGGCCCTGAATGAGCTTGACGAAGCTTTCGCTGCGATCGGGGTCGAGGCCCGCTGTCGGCTCGTCGAGGAACAAAAGCTCCGGCTCGAGCGCGAGCGCACGCGCGAGCGCGACGCGCTTGACCATTCCGCCGGAAAGCTCGGCGGGCATCTTGTAGGCGTGCTTCGGCTCGATGGACACCATGCAGAGCTTGAGGAGCACGAGATCGCGCACCACGGCCTCATCCAGCGTCTTCAGCTCGCGCATCGGCATCGCGACATTGTCGAACACGTTGAGCGCAGAGAACAGCGCGCCGTGCTGGAAAAGCACGCCCCAGCGATTGCGCAGCTCGCGCATTTCGTTGACATCGCCTCCGTGGAGAGTACGCCCGAATACGCACACCTCGCCACGCGCCGGTCTCTCGAGCCCGAGCATCTGCCGGAGCAGCACGGTCTTTCCGCTCCCGCTCCCGCCGACAAGGGAGATGATCTCCCCGCGGTAGACCGTGAGGTTCACGTCCCGGTGCACCACCTGCCGGCCAAACTTCGTCCAGAGATTACGCACCTCGATGATGGGCTCGCTCAACTGAATATCCCTATGTCGGAGAACATGATCGCGAAAACCGCGTCGACCAGGATCACGATCGTAATCGCCGTCACCACCGAGTTCGTGGTGCCGACGCCGAGGCTTTCGGTATTAGGTTTGATTCGTAAGCCGAAATGGCACGCGATCAGTGCAATGAGTATGCCGAAGACAACGCCTTTGCCCAAGCCCAGCCACAGATTCGCGATCGGCACCGCGTCAGGAAGGCTGGTGATGAAATGCCGGTAATCGAGCCCAAGCTGAAGCTGCGCCGAGACCATGCCGCCGATCAGTGCGATGGCGTTGGTCCAGAGTATGAGCAGCGGCATCGCGATCCCGAGCGCGATCATTTTCGGCAGGACGAGACGTGTCGTGTGCGGAATCCCCATGACAGCGAGCGCGTCGAGCTCCTCCGTCACACGCATGACGCCGATCTGTGCGGTCATCGCGGATCCCGAGCGGCCGGCGACCAGGATCGCGGCGAGCACGGGCCCGAGCTCGCGGATGATCGAGATCCCGAGGAGGTTCACGATGTAGATGTCCGCGCCGAAGCTTCGGAGTTGCTGTGCGGAAAGATAGCTCAGCACGACGCCCACGAGAAAGCCGACTATCGCGGTGATGCCGAGGGCCTGCGCCCCGGTGCGGTAGACGTTCGCCGAGATTTCGCGCCAGGGGATCTGGGCCGGGTGCCGCGCGAGATGCAGCATGTCGAAGCTGACCTGGCCGAGCAGCGTCACGGCAGCGACGGTATTGTCCGCGAACGTCATCATGGTCCGGCCGAGCGCGATGAGGGGGCCGCTCCACTGCCGACGCCGGCGCGGAAGCTCCGAGCCCTCCGGCAGCTTCAGATGGGCGAATAGCGGCTCCTGCTGGGGCTGGAGCTTCACGCGATCCGCCATATGCCGGCCCCAAGTGCGCCATAGCAGGAGCGCGCCCGCGTGGTCGAGCGCGTTCACCCGGCAGAGGTCCCAGCGAGGGGCGTCCTTGTACACTGTAAGCTGGGCTTCGACCTGCGGCAAAACCGGCTCGAGGGACCGCAGATTCCACGCGCCGGAAAGCTCGACCCAGGTCTCGCCGGCCCCGTCGTGCGTCAGCCGGACGCCGGGAGCGGGCAGCGCTTCAGGCGCAGCGGACGACACGATTTGGCCGCAGTGCGCGAACGGAGGCACATTTCACTGATTGGAAACGTTTTCTTGGTCGCATAACGATGGCTCCATTACTCAAGCCGCGTGCCTGGAATCTGCGGCTCCCGCAATGCAATAAAAATATCCCAAAAAGGGTTGACTTCGGGATTTAAGCCCCTATAATTCTCATTGTGCAGCGCAACAAACGCTTCGCCCCCCACCCTTGCTGAAGGAGCTCACGATGTATCAGAACCCGGAACAACTGATTGCGATCAACAAAGCCAATATCGAAACCGCCCTGCGTTTTGCCGGCGTTGCGCTGGATGGTGCAGAGCGCCTGATCGATCTGCAACTGAAAACCGCCAAATCGGCCCTGGCCGACGGCCTTCAGAGCGCGCGTGCATTCACCGGCGTGCGCGACATCGAACAGTTTGCGGCACTGAAAGACACCGTAGTGCAGCCGACGTTCGAAAAAGCAACCGCTTACGCGAAGGAAGTGTACGACGTCGCGACCGCGACCCAGGCCGATCTCTCCAAGCTCGTGGAAGAGCAGGTCTCGGAATTCAACAAGCAGATGATCTCTGCGCTCGACCAGCTGGTGAAGAGTGCCCCGGCGGGCTCGGAAGTCGGCATCGCCGCCATGAAGTCCACGCTCGCCGCCGTCAACAGCGGCTTCGACAACTTCACCAAAGTCGCCAAGCAGCTCGGTGAAGCCACGCAGAACAATATCGAAGTCGTCGCTAACCAGACGATCGAAGCGGCAAAAAAGGCAAAAAAGGCCGCGTAAGCCGCAATAGCAGGAAGAAACGCAAATAAAGACCCCGGTCGCTGACCGGGGTTTTTTTGTACGC
Source organism: Burkholderiales bacterium (assembly GCA_035650035.1). Lineage (GTDB taxonomy): Bacteria > Pseudomonadota > Gammaproteobacteria > Burkholderiales > SG8-41 > JAQGMV01. Next base: position 7,158 of record DASRIK010000312.1, read on the forward strand.
CGCGGGCCGCCTACCTACTTATTGCTGCGGCTCCGACCACTGAAATCCGAGACCGCTGACGCCCGCCTGCAGCTCACGGATGGCGGTGACGACATCGGAAGCGTCGCCGCGAACGCCGAGCTCGACGTGGCGCTCCGGTTGCATGCGAGGCAGGCTGAAGACCTTGCAGCGCGGATAGCGTGCGAGACACTCGTTCATAAGATCGATGAGCTGGCTCTCGCCGCATCCGGTCACGATGATGGAGCGTTCTCCGATCCGGCCGGGCGCGAAAAGCTCCGCGTAGTACGTGTCGAGCACCCATGCCATCATGGGCCAGGCCATCTGCGGAAAACCCGGCAGGAAGTAATGACCGTTCAGGCTGAAACCTGGGATCCGGTTGAACGGATTCGCAATGATCGCGGAGCCTGCCGGGAATTCGCCCATCATGAGACGCCGCGGCGTGATCTCGTCGCCGAATCGCGCGCGAATCTCGCGCTCCGCATCCGGGTGAAGCTCGAGGTTCACTCCGGCCGCGCGTGCCGCGCAGGCGCGCGTATGGTCGTCGGGTGTCGCGCCGATGCCGCCGAAGCTGAACACGACGTCGCCAGAGTCGAACGTGCGCCGGAGCGTCGCCGTGATGAGATCCGCGTCATCGCCGAGATACTGGCACCAGGCGAGCTCGAGACCGCGCTCGCCAAGCGTCTCGATCACTTTCGACATGTGCTTGTCCTGCCGCTTGCCGGACAGGATCTCGTCGCCGATGACGATGGCGCCGAACTTCATTTAACTGTGGATGTAGGATTCCAGCTGCTTGATGGTCTGCTCCTGGTCGGCGATCACTTCCTTCACAAGATCGCCGATCGAGACGAGGCCGATCAGCTTCTCGCCCTCGCACACCGGTAAATGACGGATGCGCCGCTGCGTCACGAGCCCCAGGCAGTCCTCGATCGTCTTGCCCGGATCGATCGTGATCACGTCGGACGTCATGATGTCCCGCACCGGAACGTCCTGGGACGATCTGCCGTGCAGGATCACCTTACGTGCGTAGTCCCGCTCCGAAAGCATGCCGACCAGCCGTCCGCCCTCCATCACGACGAGCGCGCCCACGTCTTTCTGGGCCATCAGCTGCAGTGCCTCGATCACTTTGGCGTCCGGCCCGATCGAGTAAACCTGGTTGCCTTTCGCAGCGAGGAGTTGCTTCAGGGTCTTCATGGCAGTTCTCCCGAGAGTACGAGACCGCGCAGACGGTCTATCCCTTCGGAAAGTGTAACAAATAGTCCGAGAGCAGGCTCCGCAGGCAGCCTCGCCCTGCGGCTCAGCTGTCGCTGCTGCTTTCCGAGCCGGGACGGGAGGCGCGGGGTCTGAGCGGCTGAACGTTCCCGATGCGCACGACCCCGTGGAGCTGTTGGATCAGCATCGCCGTCACCGCTTCTTCGGGCGCCGGGGCGCAGTAGTAATTGCCCTGCATCGCATCCACGCCTGCTGCGACGAGGAAGTCCCATTGGCTGCGCGTCTCTACGCCTTCCGCGACCACTTGCAGATTCAGACTGTGCGCCATGCCGACGACGGCGCGGCTGATTCCGGCAGCTTCCGCGCCTGTCGGCAGCTGTGCGACGAGCGAGCGGTCGATCTTGACGGTGTCGATGGGGAAGCGCCTCAGGCAGGCAAGCGAGGAATAACCCGTACCGAAGTCATCCACGACCACCTGCGCGCCGAGATCTTTCATCTGCGCGAGAAGCTTCGCGGCGCGGTCCCCATGCCGCATCAATATGCTCTCGGTGATCTCGATCTCGAGCTGCTTCGCCTCGATGCCGGAGCTGTGAACGACCTCGCGCAGGCGCTCCATGAGATTGTCCTGTCCGAACTGGCGCATCGACAGGTTCACCGCGATGCGCAGGTTCGGAAGCCCTCTCTGCTGCCATATGCGCAGCTGGGCACAAGCGGCGTGAAGAACCCAATCGCCGATCGCGGAGTAGAGTCCGGCGTCTTCGGCGATCGGCACGAACTGCGGCGCGTTCAGGACGCCCTGGCTCGGATGCTGCCAGCGCACCAGCGCTTCCACGCCGGTCACGCGGTTTTCGTGCACGCTCACGCGCGGCTGGAAAAAAAGCGTGAGCTCCCCCTGGTCCAGCGCGCGCCGCAACGCGCTCTCCATGCTCACGCGCTCGACCAGATGCGTGTTCATTTCCAGTGAGTGGAAACGGAAGTTGTTCTTGCCCTGCTGCTTCGCGCGGTACATCGCGATATCCGCGTTCTTGAGCAGCTCGGCCGCTTCGCTGCCGTCCTGGGGATAAGCCGCAATACCGATGCTCGCTGTGACGTGATAGCTGCCGTCCCGCAGCACGAAAGGCTGGCTGACCGTATCGAGGACCTTGCGCGCGACGTCGAGTAGCTGCGTCTCCGAGGCATAGCCTTCGATCAGCACTACGAACTCGTCCCCGCCCATGCGGCCGATCGTGTCGCCTTCGCGCATGCATTCGCGCAGCCGCACGGCGAGATCGGCAAGCAGCACGTCACCCGCGTCGTGGCCGAGCGT
>DASRIK010000313.1:0-2324 GCA_035650035.1 Burkholderiales bacterium
CGCGGCCGAACGGCTCGATCAACTGAAGGTTCGTCACCCAAACCGTCCCGTCGAAGATGCTGACCGCCAGCGCGCCGTCTATCGACAGCGTGCCCCGGCGATATCTAAGCTCGGGTATCGAACCGCCCAGCGCACCGTGCATCACCGGCAGTCCGAGCGCTTGCGTAAGCTGCGCCATCGAAATCGGCTCGACTTCTCCGCTGAAACGCCAGCGCCTGCCCTCCGGAGCCGTGATTGTCCGGAAATCCCGCAGCACGAGCGCGCCATCGAGAAATGGCACTCGAACCTGGTCGATCGTGAAGCGCGTGCCTTTCATTTGAAGGGGCACGCGAACCGGCCCGAGGGGTACTTTCTGGAATTCGGCCCCTTTTAACGTAAGCTCGCCCGTGCTCGCATCGTCGCGGCGCCACGGAATGCGTCCGCTCAGACCGAACACTGCGAACCGACGTTGACGATCTTCGAACGAAACGCCGTTGAGCTCCGCGTCTACCGAAGTGATGTCGCTGTCCGCAATCTTCAAACCAAAGCTTGCCTCGCCTTCAGAGCGCAGATCGGCGAGCGCTGTACCCTGAAGCACGGGTTTCAGCAGTTGTTCGTAAAGCGGGCCTACACGCACGCGTTTGGCACGCGCGTCGAGCGACGCCAGCGCGCCTTTCGGATGGTTCCATTCCGCGGCGAACGCGACCGCCCCGACATCCGGAAGGTTCAGAGTGCCGCTGCGGATCTGCGTAACGCCTCGTGCTGTCGTGCCCTGCGCCTCGAGCCGCTGCCCATTGGCTGCCATAAAGAAGGGTTGCCAGAACACTTCCCCTGCCCGCCACGTGAGCCGCGCGTCCCAGCGCCAATCGTCTGCACCGCCGGCTGCGTCGGCTTCGAGCGTTGCGGCGATCTTCTCACCCGCATGGAGCCCGTTCGCGTCCGCGAACGCGAGCCCGGCAACGTCGAGACGGGCCTTCACCGCGTCACCGTCCACAGAGATCGTGCCGTTCGCGCGTCCGCCCGTGAGCTTGGGAAGGTCCGGGGGAAGCCAGGGCAAGAGCCGCGTGAGCCGCGCCGACTCGAGCCTGATCTCACCTTTGACCTGCTTTCCAAAGCGGCCGGCCACGCGCCACACTTCGTCCGCCGAGGGTTTCAGTTCCGCGAGTACCTGCCGCTCACGAAACACGTACGAAAACGAAAGCGCGATTTTTTCCCCGGCCTCGAGCGTCGCGCTCGCACAGGAGGCGCGCTCGCTCGTGAGCTCGAGCTTCGGGCAAACGAGCCGGGTCGTACGCCATGTATGCCCGGCAACCGTCAGACGGCCGGCTTCGAGCGTGAGCTCCTGGAGCTGCTCGCCTCCCAGGCGCGCTCTCAGAGACTGCGCCGAAAGACCCGCTGCCTGGAGATCACCGATATCGAGCGTGACCTCTCGCGCGTGCGCTGCAACCGTGACCGCGCACACGACGGCAGCGGTGATAGGGGCCAGCCAGCGCCGCAAGGCGCGCAATGCGGCGTCAGGCCGGGAAAACGCCGGTGGAAAGATAACGATCGCCGCGGTCGCAGACAATGAACACGATGACCGCGTTCTCGACATCTTTCGAGACCTCGAGCGCAGCCCAGAGCGCACCGCCCGACGAAATCCCGGCGAAGATGCCTTCTTCCCGCGCGAGCTTCCGCGTCATCTCCTCGGCATCGTGCTGCGTCACTTCGATCACGCGATCGACCTGCTTCCAGTCGCAGATCTTCGGAAGATACGCAGCCGGCCACTTGCGAATCCCGGGGATCTGCGAGCGATCGTCGGGCTGGCAGCCGACGATCTGGATCGCGGGATTGCGCTCCTTGAGATAGCCCGAGACGCCCATGATCGTTCCGGTCGTTCCCATGCTGCTCACGAAATGTGTGACGCGTCCGTCCGTGTCGCGCCAGATCTCCGGACCCGTGCCTTCGTAATGGGACAGCGGGTTGTCGGGATTTGCGAACTGATCGAGGATGACACCGCGGCCCTCGTCGCGCATCTTCTCCGCGATATCGCGCGCCATTTCCATGCCGCCTTCCTTGGGCGTCAACACGAATTCGGCGCCGAACGCAGCCATCGTCTGGCGGCGCTCGATCGATAGGTGCTCGGGCATCACGAGGATCATTTTGTAACCCATCATCGCCGCGCACATGGCAAGCGCGATACCCGTATTGCCGCTCGTCGGCTCGATCAACGTATCGCCGGGCTTGATGTCCCCGCGATCCTGTGCGCGCTGGATCATCGAGAGCGCCGGCCGATCCTTGACGGACCCGGCAGGGTTGTTGCCTTCCAGTTTCGCGAGCAGCACGTTGCTGGTCTTGCCGGGCAG
>DASRIK010000314.1:0-9895 GCA_035650035.1 Burkholderiales bacterium
CAGGTTCCGACGATCGCGGAAGCCGGCGTGCCGGGCTATGCGACGACGACCTGGTACGGCCTGCTCGCGCCGGCGGGCACGCGCCAGCCGGTGATCGACCGGCTCTCGGCGGCTGCTCATAAAGCGGTCACGTCCCCCGAATTGCGCGACCGGATGCTGTCCGACGGTGCCGAACCGATCGGCAGCAGTCCCGCGGAATTCCAGAAACACATCGCAACCGAGATGGCCAAATGGCGCAAAGTCGTGCAGAGCGCCGGGGTGAAGACGGAATAGGATCGCTCATGATCACGCGCAAGCTCGCGGAGCATGCATCGAATCTCGAGTACGACGCGCTGCCCCCGCGTCTCGTCGAGCGCATCAAACATTGTGTGCTCGACACGCTTGGCGTCTCGATAGGCGCGACCGGCGTGTGTGACGAAGGCCGGATCGTCTGCGACTACGTGCGCGATCTCGGCGGCAAACCGGAAGCGCGCATCCTCGGTTTCGGCGGTCGGGCGCCTGCGGCATGGGCCGTGTTCGCGAACGGCAGCCTCGGCCACATGCTCGACTACGATGATGTGGGCGCCGGTGGGCACGTGAGCATCGCGACCGTTCCCGTCGCGTTCGCGCTTGCCGAGAAGCATGGCGGCATCACCGGGCGCGAGTTCATCGCGGCGATCGCGGCCGGCACGGACATTCACGTGCGGTTGAACCAGGCCATCGACATTCCCGACTGGACGATGGCCGAAGGCTGGTTCGCTACGCAGCTTTTCGGTTTCATCTCGGGCGCCGCGAGCGCTGCACGTCTGCTGCATCTCACCGTGGACCAGACGGAGAACGCCTTCGGAGTCGCCTATACGCAATTGAGCGGCAGCCGCCAGATGGCGGTCGGCACCGCGACACATCTGCGTTCGATGCAGGCGGGGTTCTCCGGTCAGGGCGCGGTGCTTGCGGTGGAGCTCGCGCAGCGGGGCATCGTCGGATCGCGCGAGATCGTCGAAGGCCGGTACGGCGTCTTCAAGAACTACGTGCGCACCGAGCACCCCGACTGGGACGCCATCGTCGGCGGTTTGGGTGAGCGCTTCCCGATGCTGGACGTGCACGGCTTCAAGGTGTGGCCTGCGTGCGGCTACACGCGCGCGACGAACGCGGCGACGATGGAGCTCAGGCGCGAGCACGACATCAGGCCGGACGAAGTCGAGGCGATCACCGTCAGCGGCGGAACGGGCGCGACGAAGCTTCTCTCCGAGCCGCTCGAGCTCAAGCGCCGGCCGAAGCTTTCCATCGACGGCAAGTACAGCATTCCGTTTACGACCGCGGTGATGATGGTCAAAGGCAATGTCACGCTCCGCGACTACACCGACGAAGGCCTGCGCGATCCGCGCGTGCTCGCGATGGCCGACAGAGTTTCGTATCGCGACGATCCGAATGCGGCGCTGCCGGTCGGCGGCAACTCCACGTTGTCACGGCCGACCGTGGAGGTACGCCTGAAAGACGGCCGCGTCTTCTCGCGCCGGGTGTCGGGCGTGCCGGGTGATCCGGAACATCCCGTCACGCGCGAGATGGTTGAGGCGAAGTTTCGCGACTGCGTGGCGTTCTCGGCGAAACCACTGGCGGCGTCGGATGTCGATCGCGCGGTCGCGCTCGTGCGGGATCTCGAGAATGTCGCGGATGTCGCCGAGATCATGCAGCTTCTCACGCCCCGCGCCGTGTGAATTCAACCGTCATCCCGCATCCATTTTCGACGTCACCCTGGATACTGGCTTTCGCCGGTATGACGGCTGGCTTGTCGTTCACCGCGTCTGTCGCGCTCGCGCAGGCAGCCCCGAAATATCCTTCAAAACCCATTCGCGTGCTCGTTCCGTCGCCGCCCGGCAGCGGGAGCGACCTGATGACGCGCGCGGTCACGCAGAAGCTCTCGGAGCGCCTCGGCCAGTCCGTCGTCGCCGATAACCGGCCCGGCGCCGCCGGCGCGATCGCACTCGACACGCTTCAGCACGCGACGCCCGACGGCTACACGCTCGGAACGCTCAGCGCGCAGAACGTGACCGCGATGCTCATGAAGACGATTCCGGTCGACATTCCGAATGCGTTCTCCCCGATTGCGCTGATGATCTCGCAGCCGTATCTGCTCGTTGCGACGCCTTCGCTGCCGGTGACGTCGGTCAAAGAGCTGATCGCTTATGCGAAGACGAAGCCGCTCGTGTATGCGTCGAGCGGCGTCGGCTCGGTCGTGCACCTCGGGATGGAGATGCTGAAAACCATGGCGGGCATCGAGATGACGCACGTGCCGTACAAGGGCAGCGGGCTTTCGATGGTCGATCTCATGGGCGGCCGCGTACAGGTCGCGATCACGAATACGCTCACGGCGACTCCGCTCGTGCGCAGCGGCAAGATCAAGGCGATCGCAGTCACGAGCGCACAGCGCACGCAGGCGATGCCGGAGTTGCCCACGATCGCGGAAAGCGGCCTGCCGAATTACGAGCTGCGGAGCTGGTACGGACTCGTCGCGCCGAAGAAAACACCGCCTGCGGTCATTCAGACGGTCAATCAGACCATCGGCTCGATCATGATGCTGCCCGACGTGCGGGAGCGGCTCGCAACCGACGGCGCGGAAGCGGCGCCCGCGCATTCGCCTGAACAGTTCAGGTCGACCATCGCGAACGAAATCAAACGCTGGGATGCGTTCCTGAAGCGCGCCCAGCTCAAACTCGACTAGCAGATCAGCCCCCTCGCCCCGCACGCGGGGGAGAGGGTCAGGGTGAGGGGCACGAATGGACAACAACGTAGTCATCCTCGGCGTCGGCGATGTCGGACCCCTTCACGAGCCCATCGCGGGATACAGCGAGCTCGTCCGTTCCGTGCTCGCGCAAGGCGACATCCGCTTCGCGCAATGCGAGCGCGTCTACTCGGAACGTGGCGCCCTGCAGTTTCATTCCGGCGGCGAGCACACCCGGCTGAAGCCTCATATGGCCTCGGTGTTTACCGACTGCGGCTTCAACGTCGTTTCAGTCGCGAGCAATCATGCGATGGACTGGGGCCCCGATGCGCTCCTCGACACGATAGAGGTCCTCCGCGGCCGCGGCATGCACGTCGTCGGCGCGGGGCGAAATCTCGGGGAAGCGCGTGCGCCGGCGATCATCGAATCGAAAGGCGTGCGGGTCGCGTTTCTCGCGTACTGCTCGATTCTGCGTGAAGGCTACGAGGCAGGTTCTGAGAGGGCGGGCATTGCGCCGCTCCGGGTTCACACCGAGTATCGCGCGTCCGATTATCAGCCGGGCGTCCCTCCCGAAGTCGTGACGGTGCCGCACGAAGAAGATTTCGCCGCGATGCTCGACGACATCCGTCAGGCGAAAGCGCGCGCCGACGCGGTCGTCGTCTCGCTCCACTGGGGCATTCACTACATTCCACGAATGATCGCCGGCTATCAGCCTGTCGTCGCGCGCGCGGCGTTCGAAGCAGGCGCAGACCTGATCTTCGGTCATCACGCGCATACGCCGAAGGCGATCGGCGTGCACGATGGCAAGGTCTGCTTCTACAGCTTGAGCAACTTCATCATGTCCTCGACCGCAAAGTCGGCCGAGAAAGCGGCCGCCTTCGAGCAGCGCTACGGCGTCACGCTCGATCCGCACTATCCGCACCTTTCATACGGGAGCGACGCGAAGCGCAGCCTCATCGCGAAGGCGGTCGTCACGCGTGGAGGCGTGGAGAACGTGTCATTCCTGCCGGTGCTCATCGACCGCGACCTGCGGCCGGAGCCGCTTCGCCGCGGCGATCCGCGCTTCGACGATGCCCTTCACTTCATGACCTGGGCGTCCGAAGGCTACGGCGCGAAGCTCACCGTGGACGGCGACGAAGTCCTCGTGCGCGGCGGGTAGGTCATTCCCTCAAGAGCGCCCTTCTTCGACCTCCGCCAGAAAGCGCTCCGTCAGCCGATTGAAGAGCTGCGGCTCCTCCGCATTCACCAGGTGCCCCGTCGCCGGCATGATCGTGAGCCGCGCAGACGGAGACGTGCGTTTCACGAAAAGACTCGGCTCGATCGCGCCGGTGTCTTCGTCGCCAACGACCATGTGCGTGGGCACTTTCAGCGCGGCCAGCTGGCGGCCCAGCGTCTGAATCGCCGGCCGCCGACCCTGAATGCCCCGCTGGATATTGGCGCACCCGAGCGCCGAGTGCTCCATGAAGCGCCGGCCGAAATCGTCCCATGCGCGCGGATTCTTTTGGTTCAGCCGCACGCGGTTCGGCGCTTTCCGTACGCGCGCGAGCATGGCGGCGAGGCCTTCCTCTTCGTAGCGCCGCGCGTTCTCCTCGGTCGTGCGCTTCTGCTCGGCGCGGCTCGCATAGCTCGACCCGCTTCCGGCGCCGATCATGGTGAGCGAGATCGCCATCCGCGGATACGTGAGACCGAAGTGCAGCGTCGTCTGCGAGCCCATCGAGCAGCCGACGATGTGCGCCTTGCGGATTTTCAGGTGCCGCAGCACGGCGGCGAGATCATCCACCGCGATGCGCTGGGAATATGCGGAGACACGCTGCGGCACGTCCGACGGCGGATAGCCGCGTGCGTTGAACGCGATACAGCGATAACGCCGTCTGAAATGCCGCACCTGCGGCGCCCAGCTGCGCAGGTCACCGGAAAATTCGTGCACGAACACGATCGGTGTGCCGGCGCCGGTGTCTTCGTAGTAGAGGCGAACTCCGTCGGGAGCGATGGCGTAAGGCATGCGCGGACCTCGTTGTTATTCTTGCATCCGCGATAATAAGCCTTTCCCTGCACGCGAATTGCAGGAGCGAAGATCGGCACATCGTGATATCGAGGACGAGCATGCACTTCAGAATCCGGGCCGCGGCAGCGGGACTCGCCGTATGCGCCTTTGCAAGCTCCGCCGCGCAGCCGGCGGCATCCGAATCGGCTTCCGCCTATCCCTCCAAACCCGTGCGCCTCCTGATGGGGCCTGCCGCCGGAGGCCCGACCGACGCTGTCGGGCGTGTGCTCGCTACGCGCCTGAACGAAATGTGGAAGCAGCCCGTCATCGTCGAAAACCGTCCCGGAGCCGGCAACACGATCGCCACGGCGGCCGCCGCCCGTGCAACACCCGATGGCTACACGCTGCTCTTCTGTCCGATCTCCGATGCCGTGGCGCCGGCCCTTTACAAACAGCTTCCGTACGACTTCTTCAAGGACATCACCCCGATTGCGCACGTCGGAGCGACGCCCAACATCTTCGTCGTGCCGGTGTCGAGCCCTGCGAAAACGATGAAAGACTTCATCGCGCTCGCCAAGGCGAATCCCGGCAAGCTCAATTATGGCGGGCAGGGCATCGGCCAGTCGGGACATCTCTCGATGGAGCTCCTCCGGATGATGACGGGCATCGACGTCGTCTACATTCCCTACAAGAGCGTCGGCCTCGTCGTCACGGATCTTCTCGCCGGTCGTCTCGATGCGCAGATCACCAATCTTCCCGCGCACGTCGATAATGTGCGAAGCGGCAAACTGCGCGCGCTCGGCGTGACGTCGGCCAGGCGCAGCCCGCGCCTGCCGGAAGTGCCGGCGATCGCCGAGACCGTGCCCGGCTTCGACGTCACCGTGTGGTATGGCGTGTGTGTGCCCGCCGGTGTCGCGAAACCGCTCGTTCAGAAGATCGCCAGCGATTTCGCGCAGGCGCTGAAGACGCCCGAGGTGCAGAAGCGCCTGGAAGATCTCGGCGTGGACGTGCAGTTCATGCCGCCGGAGAAGTTCGCGGCGTATTTCAAGTCGGAAGCGGCGAGGTGGGCGAAAGTCATCAGGACTGCGAAGATCGAAGGTCAGTAGGCACAGTCTCTGCAGCCGTTCGGCTTTTCAAATAGTCATCGCGTGAGATGCCGCACCATGAAATCCGCCATGCCCGGCCGCACGATGTGCGATCGGTCGTGACAGCAGTGGCCGCTGTCTTCCCAGATCAGCGTCTCCACCGGGCCGGCGGCTTCCTGCACGAGGCGCGTGGCGTTCTCCATCGGCGTGATCGTGTCGCGGCCGCCGTGCACGACGAGCAACGGGCAGCGGATCTTCGAGGCCTGACCTTCGAGATTGATGCACTCGAAGAATCGCACCGCCTCGTCGACGCTCTTCGAGCCGCTTACGAAAACGAAGCCGTCGCGCGTCACCGCCGGCACGCTGGCCAGATTGCGCAGGTGATACATCGCACCCCACGACACTGCCGCTTTGATGCGGCTGTCGATCGCCGCGGCGAGCGGCGCGTAGTAGCCGCCGGTGCTGCGTCCGATGATGCCGATCCGCCCGGAATCGATCTCCGGCCGCGTCTGTAGAAAATCCAGCACGGCGGGAATGCATCGCTCGAAATCATTCGGCCAGAGTCTCTCGAAGAGTACTTCGCCTTGTCCCGGACCATCGAACGCGAGAGTCGCGAGTCCACGCTCGGCGCAGAGATCGTTCACGACCATGTAGTCTTCCTTGGTCGTGTCGAGCCCGCCGAGCAGGATCACGCACGCGGCTTTAGTGCGGACCCGCGGCACGCGCAGGTAGGCGGGCAGAACGATCCCGTCGAACGGGATCGCGACGCGCTCCAGCGGTGGATCGAAAAGCGCCGCCGCACGCTTGAATACGGCCACCTTGCGATCGTGCACCTCGCGCTTCACCGCCACGTCGTCGTAGTACAGGTTCTGCGCGTAATGGAAGTAGAGCGCCGCGCGCGCGAGCTCGGCCGCCGCCGTGATCGCGTGAGAGCGCCCCAGCGCCGCTTCGCCGCGTTCTTCCGCAGCTGCCGCGAACTGCGACCACACGCGCGGCCACTCCGCCCAGTCGGAACTCGCGGCCTGAATGTCGAGGAGATCGCGATAATGAACACCGTCGGCGAGAAATCGGTGGGTGCCTTCGGTGATTACCCGGTCCACAATCTGTTTGGACATGTCATCATTACTATAGAAGAGCCCAAGAGGAGGGTGCAATGCATTCGCCGCGCGTGTTTGCCGTCCTCACCCTGGCGTGCGCTGCCCTCAGTCCGCATGCTGGAGCGCAGGTGTACCCGGCGAAGACGGTCCGCGTGATCGTGCCATCACCTGCAGGCGGCAACCCGGACTTCATCGTCCGCCCCGTCGCGCAGAAAATGAGCGAAAACCTGAAGCAGCCGTTCATCGTCGATAATCGCGGCGGTGCGAACGGTATCGTAGGACTCGAGGCCACCGCGAAATCGCCCCCCGATGGCTACACGATACTCCTGGGTGCGATCGGCCATTTTGCGACCAACTACGCGATCAACGAGAAGCTTCCATTCGATGTATACAGGGATTTCGTGCCGATCGTGAATCTGGCCGAGACGCCGTTCTATCTCTTCGTGCATCCCTCGCTCCCGGTGCGCACGGTCAGGGAATACATCGCGCTCGCGAAAGCGCAACCGGGGCAGATCACGTACATGAGCTTCGGTGTCGGCAGCTTTCCGCATTTTCTCAGCGAGTCGCTGGGCAATGTCGCCGGCGTGAAGCTCCTCCACGTGCCCTACAAAGGCAGCGGCCCGGCTGCGACGGCGCTCCTGGCAGGTCACGTCATGTCGGGCTTCGATGCGATGCAATCGGCGCTGCCGCACGTGCGCGCGAAACGCCTGCGCGTGCTCGCGGTGTCGTACGACAAGCGCTCGCGCATCGCACCCGAGCTGCCGACCTTCGCCGAAGCCGGCTTTCCCGGCGTCGGCGTGCCGGCGTGGTTCGGCCTCTTTGCTCCCGGCAACACGCCGCGCGATATCGTGATGAAATTGAACGCCGAAGCAATCAGGGCTGTCGGCGCACCCGAGATCCGCCAGCTCTTCGAGCCCGCCGGTTTCGAGGTGGTCGGCAGCACGCCGGACCAGTTTGCGGCGAAGCTCCGCCGGGACATCGACATGTTCGTGAAAGTCGCGCGTGCCGCCAATATCCGGGCGGAATAGTACGTTCACCCCACACCACATCTCACCGCACCGAGAGAAAGAGAACTCATGCATGACACCGGACCGGGTTCCCCACCCGAAAACGCTGGCGACGGTTCAGACGGGACGCCGCTGCGGCGCCGTGAGAACCGCCCCGTCACCTTCGACCGACGGCGCAGCGTCCCCGCGACCTTCGACATCGGCGCGGCGCTCGAGCTGCACCTCGACCAGTGCAAAACGCGCCGGTCGATGATCAACCTGCTGGAGCAGTGGCTCGCGGAGGCCCGAAACCGCGACCAGGCCTCTCAGAACCCGGAGTACGCCGCGGCGCTGGAGCGTGCGCTGGAAGTCATGGGCAAGGCGCCGGACGTCGAGACCGCGATCGTCATGCTGCAGCGGCGATAGTGATTGGTGAAGGCAGGACCGGCTGCGGTCTCGCGATTACAGGCGAATACGCATGGAAATCAACAATCCACAAGTGCTTGCGGAAGTCGCGCCGCTCTTTCAGCGCTACCAGGACGCGATCATCTCGAACGACGTCGACGTGCTGAACGAACTGTTCTGGAACAACACATTGACGATCCGCTACGGGACCGCCGAGAACCTCTACGGACACGCGGCGATCGCATCTTTTCGCACGACGCGCACAGCTGCGCAGCACGCGCGCGAGGTCACGAAAACGGTCGTGACGACCTACGGGCGTGATTGCGCGACGACGAATATCGAGTTCACACGCGGACGCCGTAATGGCCGCCAGAGCCAGACGTGGGTACGCATGCCCGAGGGCTGGCGCATCGTCTCGGCGCACGTGAGCTACATGGACGAGTGACTGATGGCGCCTGTTCATAATCAACCGGCAGAATATGTAACAATGCCTCATTGAGGCCGCGCAGTAGACGCTGCATCTGAAAGCCGGAGGTGCCCATGAGCGAAGCGTTCATCAGCTATTCGCGAGCGGACAGCGCGTTCGCCGACAGGCTCAGCGAGGACCTGGAGAAGCGCGGGATCCCTGTGTGGATCGACCGCGAGAGCATCGAAGGCGGCGCTGCCTGGCGCGCGTCCATCAGCCAGGCCATTCGAAGCTGCTGTGCGTTCATCCTGATTCTTTCGCCCCGGTCGACCCAATCGCCGCAAGTCTCGAAAGAGCTTTCGGTCGCGGAAACCCACAACAGGCTGATCATTCCGGTCGTCCTGGAGGCGTGCGACATCCCGCCGGGAATGGAGCTGCAGCTCGCCGAGCTGCACTGGATCAGCTTCACCGAGCTTTCGTACGACGCTGCACTCGAGCGCCTCACGCGTGTGATCAAGGACGCGCGATCGCGAACGGCAGGCAGCGCGGCATCTGTCGCACAGAATCCCTCACAGCACGCTTCACCCGAAACCGCGCGCGCCGCGACGCCGCGACCGGCTACACCAAACGAACCGTCGCGCGCAGCGAGCGCGGGAAGCAGCCGCAAATGGCTCCTCGCCGGCACCGCTGCGATTGCCGTGGCGGGCGCATCGCTCGCGGCTTTTCGCTACACGCAGGAGCCTGGCTCGACGCCGCGCACCGAAAACGCTGCACGCGCGGACGACAAGGCAAGACGCGCGGAACCGGTCGCGGCCCCCGGCGCTCCGGTTGAAGCTGTCGCTGTGTCGACCGACTCGAAAAGCAGCGTCACTCCGCCCGCGCCGCCCCTGGGGCCGTGGCCTGGTGCGAAAGATCGAGCCGAGACGCAGGCATCGAATCGGGCTGCCCCGCCGAAAAGCGCGCCTTCAGGTGCGGAACGCGGCGCTACACGAGACACAGTGCAGCAGCCCCTCGTGGTTCCGTCGGATAAGCCTCTGATCGTGGCGCGTGCAGATCCCGCACCAGCGCAAGCGCCGGTGGGGGTTGTCGGCAACAGCCGCACGTTGCTCTACCACTTCCCCGACTGTCCCGGCTATTCCAGGGTTTCGGCCCAGGCGCGGATGGAGTTCGCCAGTGCTCGCGAAGCCGAGCGGGCCGGGTACAAACTCTCGGATAATTGTGCTGACCCGTCCGG
>DASRIK010000315.1:0-4603 GCA_035650035.1 Burkholderiales bacterium
GTCGTCTTCTTGAGCAGTATAGGTGCGGATCTGCCGGAAGGAACTGGCCCGATTGCAGGCCTTCACGCGCAGGAGGAGCGCCTGCGGAAGCTGCCAGACGTCAACGCGCTCATCCTGCGTCCAGCGTCGTTTTTCGAAAACTTCTACGCAATCCTGGGTCTGATCAGGCACCAAGGGATCAACGGCGGTGCCGTCGCGCCGGATCTCCGGCTACCCATGATCGCGACGCGCGATATCGCGGACGTTGCCGCGCGCGCGCTGAAGGCGCGCGACTGGACCGGAGTCGTTGTGCGGGAGCTTCTTGGCGCGCGCGACCTTACGTTCGCCGAAGCGACGCGCATTATCGGCGCACATATCGGCAAGCCGGATCTGCAGTATGTACAGTTCCCTTATGCGGACTTCTCCTCGTCGCTCGTACAGATGGGGATCTCAGCGAACATGGCCGGGCTGTACGCGGAGATGGCGCGCGCCTTCAACGAAGGGAAAATAGAGTCGCGTGAGGGACGCAGGCCGAAAAACACGACGCCGACCAGGTTCGAGGATTTCGCTCAGGATCTAGCTCGCGCCTACCAGCCGGCATGAGAGGCACACTTTGCGTTGAAGCTTGAACCGTCATTGACCGTCGTCGCCGTGAGACTACCCTAATCCCACGGTCCCTCCATCGCGTGCACGATTGGCAAGCTTTGCCATGGGTGGTATTCTGAGACAATCATGCCAACCCGGAACATCAGCCTGACGCCCGAGCAGGACGCCTTCGTCGAGAAGGTCGTGGACGCTGGCGAATACCAGAATGCAAGCGAGGCTATTCGAGATGCGCTGCGTGTACTCCAGCAGCGCCGGAAGGAAGACAGCCTCCGTCTGAAGGCGCTTCGAGCACAGATCAAGGTCGGCACTGATGCGATTGATCGTGGCGATTTCGTTGAGGTCGACGACGCGGATCTCGAAGGGTACCTTGAACGGTTGACGCTCCCCGCTGTGAAGCGCGCGCGCTAGGCAGGATGGCGCGGTTTCGTCTCGCTCGCCCCGCGCAAATCGATCTTGCCAATATCCTTTCCATGAGCGTTGAGCGGTGGGGTGCCGGGGGCCGGCAGCGTTACGCAGCCGTTCTCGCCGCCGCGATGCGTCAGGTCGCGGCTGAGCCCGACGGGCCGCTCACCAAGAATCGACCTGACCTTCGTTCTGGTATCCGCAGCTTCCACGTCCGACATGCACGCCGTTCTGCTCAAGGCGCAACGGTCAGGAGACCGGTTCACGTTCTCTACTATCGCGTCGCCCAGGAGGGGGTGATCGAGATCGTTCGCGTGCTGCACGAACGCATGGAACCGAGCCGTCACCTCGACGAATTGCCAGCCGAAGGCGACATCTGAGCCAGCAAACCCACGCGGCAGAGTTGCCGCATCCAGGCATTCCGTCGCGCCTGGAAGGAATTGCCGATTTCCTGCGTTCAGTACAGCGAGGGGCCCGTCCAAAAGCCGGGAGTCTCGCGAATGCAATCATCGGCGGATGTGTTGAAGGCGGACCAGCCGACAACCGAGCGCGTTAAGGTCCTCCTGCCGTTCGGTCTCGCAGAGCGTCAGGCTCGCTTCCTGGCGAGCGTCATGTTGCACTCCGGCGTGTTCGTTCGCCGGCAGTACGCCGCGTTCGCCGGGATCACGCACGGGCAGAAGGTCCACGACTTCATAGAGAAGCTCGTCGCCCGGAGGTTCGTCACTGCGATTGAGCTCGGGGCGACCGGACGGACGAAGATCTTTCACGTTCACCACAAGCCGCTCTACGCGGCAATCGGCGAGCCGGGCAACCGGAACCGCCGGCGAGTCACGATCGACCGGGCGATCGAGCGCCTGATGGTACTGGACGGCGTACTCGCGGATCGGTCCGTCACCTGGCTCGGCTCCGAACGCGAGAAGCGGCGCTACTTCAAACAGCGTCTTGGCGACAGCCTCCGGGACGATGAGTATCCAAGGGTGGTCTTCGGCAGGACACCGAACGTCACCGTACGGTATTTCCCGGACAAGCTTCCGATCGGCTATGAGCGCGATCGATACCGACATGTCTTCATCTATCTCGCGCGCAGTTCTTCCCCGATGGACTTTCGAATGTTCACCCTGCGACATCTCGAGTTGCTCAATGCATTGGGCTTCTGGACCATTCGAGTACTCTTCCCACGGTCCCTCGCGTCGTCGATGGATGCGTACAGGCACGCCGCCCACGAACTCCTCGCGAAGCCGTTGAGCCTCTCGCAAACCGAGGAATTGACGTGGTTTCTTCGGCAGCCTCAGATGTTCGAACAGGGCACTTCGCCAGCGCATCGAGGTCGCCTGCAAGCGGCTCGAAAGGCATTTCGCGGACCGCGCTTCGCCGCGATCCGACGGCAATGGTTGGCGGAAGGAAACCGTGCAGTCTTCCTGGCGGCATCGCCGGTGGCTCGCGACGCATTGGAGCGTCGGCGAGCGTGTGTCGAGTGCGTGGAACTACCGCACAACTACGAGCATCTCTTTGCCCTTGCCCGCCGAGTCGCCTGCCGGAAAGGGCAAAACAGGGGGGATGAACCTCTCGGGATGAGCGTTCCCCCTCCGCCCACGGCGTGAGCAAATCGGCGAGCCTTCCCTGGTTGCGATTCTCGATTCAAGCTGGCGCAGACGAACTGCCGGTGATGCACAACGTTGCGGCGATGGTCGACATCGAGCGGGCGGCGTTCTTCGCTGCCCGCAGTCAGGGCGCCGATCTGTCAGTAGAGCGAACTGGGGCGTGAGCAACCCTGGGTTTTCGCCTGCCAACTTCGCCCCAGGCGATAGCACCAGGGTCGCTCACGCCCCAGCCGTCCACTGCCAATGTCGTCGGCGCCTGTCCCGCGTCCATCGTCCTTCGTCGGCGCCGCCCGCATGTGACTTGGGTGTGTGACGGATTGCTCATGTCCTCCGGGAAGCAAATCTCTCCATTGTCCGGCTGACCGCGAACACCTGTGTGGCACGGCGGCAGTCCCGCGGCCACCACGCAACCGAGCTTCGAGCTGTGCTCGACGCCGTGCAAGGCTCGTCGTTTCGCTCCGCCCACGCGCGCGTGCCGCGCGTGGCCTGCGGGCCTTGACGGCGCCTTCGCGCAGCTCGCCGGATAGCAATTGCGTGATGGCCGCAATCTGCGTATCCAGTGGAAGCCCGGCGCCGCCAGTGTCAGGAAATCGCTCGCAGATGCGTTCATAGGATTGGAGGGTAGGACGTTAGCGACGGCTCAGCCGCCCCGGGCGTGACGCCCTCGTCGATCGGCAACGTCCACGTCTCGAACGCGGTCGCGAAAAGCAAACCTGCCTGCCGATCTCTTCGCCCTGGTCGCGGACAAGCGACCGGCGCACGGTCTCAGACCCTGCGCTTCATGCCGGCCTCAGGCCCGCATCCGTTCCCGAGCTCAATCCCCCGTCGGTCGGAGTTCTGAGCTCAGGGCGCGGCTTCAAACGAACAACCCGAAGTCATGCGGAGGAGGTTCGTCATGAACGAGATTGAGACGACTCTCGAGAGCGCGCAGGCACCGCAATCAAGCGGCCATCGAACACTCATGCGGAGACGCGTCGAACAGTCGGTGGACGTACGCGCGATGCCGATACTGCTCACCGTGGGCGACGCGGCGGACCTGCTGCGGACCACGCGACGTGCGATCTACGCGATGCTCGAACGAAGGCAATTGCCTGGCGTGATCCGTATTCGCCGCCGTGTCTTGATCCGCTCGGCAGAACTGCTAGAGTGGCTCGACCAGAAGCGCGCGCCATCGCTGAAGGAGTAACAGCGATGAGCGTAACAGTGCGACCGTACGTGAATGGCGGCTGGGAGGTGGACATCAGGGTCCAACTCCCGGACGGCAGCGTTATTCGCGAGCGCAAGAAAGCAACTGCGTCGAGCAAACAGGCGGCGCAGAAATGGGCCGAGTCTCGCGAGCGTGTGCTGCTCGTCCATGGCAAGCCGAAGCTAACGAAGGAGGACGTTCAGAAGATACCGACGTTGAAAGAGTTCGCCTTGCGGTTCCTCGATGGATACGCGAAGGCGAACCGGCTGAAGCCAAGCGGCATCGCTTCGAAAGAGACGGTGCTGCGAGTTCATCTCGCGAAGGCGTTTGGCGACAAGCGCCTGGACGAGATCAGCACCGAAGACGTGCAGCGGTTGAAGGCGGCGCTCACCCAGCGCGCGCCGAAGACCGTCAACAACGTGCTCACGGTGCTGAGTGTGGTGCTGAGGACGGCAGTGGAGTGGTGTGTGATCGCGCGAGTGCCGTGCTCAATCAAACTGCTGAAGGCGCCGAAGAGAGAAGCCAGCTTCCACGACTTCGACGAGTTCGAACGGCTCGTGGAGGTGGCTCGGTCCGAAGCGCTAGCCCTCCTGGTCGTCCTGCTGGGCGGCGAGGCTGGGCTGCGATGCGGCGAGATCATGGCGCTCGAGTGGACCGACATCGACTTCGCTAAGCGGCAACTGACCGTGGCGCGTTCCGACTGGAAAGGCCATGTGACGATGCCGAAAGGCGGACGTATTCGGTACGTGCCGATGACGAGGCGGTTGACCGAAGCTTTGCGGGAGGCGCGACATCTGCGTGGACCGCGAGTGCTCTGCGATGGAACGGG
>DASRIK010000316.1:0-4472 GCA_035650035.1 Burkholderiales bacterium
CGTGGTCCCTCGAGAACCTCGTCGCGGGCAAGGTGGTGAACCAGATCACCGTGCCGGCGCGCGAAGCAGAGCTTGCGCGCATCGCGCTCGATCGCATGCTCGCGGTGTCCTGACCGACTTCGCGGTGCCCCGGTTCCACACTCCGCCTCATGCGTGACATGCGGCCATGGTGACCCGTACCCTTCAGATCGTCACCTACAACATCCACAAGGGTCTGTCGCTTTTCAATCGCCGGCTCGTGATCCACGAGCTGCGCGATCGGTTGCGCACGCTCGGCTCCGACATCGTTTTCCTGCAGGAAGTGCAGGGTAACTGCGAGCGCAACGCGTTGCGTCACGGCGACTGGCCCATCGAGCCGCAATACGAGTTCCTCGCGGATACGGTCTGGGGCGATTTCGCGTACGGCCGCAACGCGGTGTACGACCACGGCCATCACGGCAACGCGATACTCTCGCGTTTTCCCATTCAGCACTGGGACAACCAGGACGTCTCGTCCCATCGCTTCGAAAAGCGCGGCCTGCTTCACTGCGAGGTTGGCATTCCGGGCTGGGACATGCCGCTCCATTGCGTGTGCGTACACCTTGCGCTCACTTCACGCGGGCGTAGCCGCCAGATCGAGCGCCTCCGCCAGCGCATCGAGCGGCTGGTCCCTGCCGGAGCGCCACTCATTGTCGCGGGCGATTTCAACGACTGGCACTGGCGGCACAAGGCGACACACGAGCTCGCGCATCCGCTCGACATGCAGGAAGTCTTCGAGTTGATGCGCGGTTTACCGGCCCGCAGCTTCCCCGCGATGCTGCCGGTTTTCCGTCTCGATCGCATCTACGTGCGCGGCTTCCGAGTGAGCCGCGCGCACGTTCACCACGGCCCCGTGTGGGGCCGCATATCGGATCACGCCGCGCTCACCACCACGCTCGAGCGGATATGACGGATTTCGTGGACGGCAACCAGCTCACGTTGCTGGAGAGCGGCCGCGAGTATTTTCCAGCGCTGGAAGCGGCGTGCGACAAAGCAGAGCACGAGATCCACGTCGAAACGTACATCTTCGAGGAAGATGCCGCGGGCGAGCGCATTGCGAACGCGCTGAAGCGCGCTGCGGCCCGGGGCGTGGCAACGCATCTCCTCGTCGATGGCTTCGGTTCCAAGCGCCTGAGTTCGTCTTTTCTAGACGACATCGAGCGCGCCGGCGTGAAGGTGCTCGTGTATCGCCCGGAAATCGCAGCATGGCGATCGCCTCGCCAGCGCCTGCGTCGCATGCATCGCAAGCTCGCGGTAATCGATGCGCGTGTCGCTTTCGTAGGTGGCATCAACGTGATCGACGACATGCATACGCCGGGGCACACGCCGCCGCGTTTCGATTACGGGGTGCGCATCGAAGGGCCGTTGCTCGAGCATATCCACCCGACGGTGAAACGCCTCTGGATGATCGTGCAGCTCACGCAGTTCGGCGGAGGCTGGCCCGACACGGATGGACCGGCCCCCATGGCTGGAGTGCGGGGAAGCCAGCGCGCAGCGTTCGTCGTGCGAGACAATCTCTGGCACCGTAAAGACATCGAGGACGCCTATCTCGAGGCGATCGAGCACGCCCGGTCGGAAATACTGATCGCGAGCTCGTATTTTTTTCCCGGCATCGGCTTCCGGCACGCCCTGGTGCAGGCCGCCGCGCGGGGCGTGCGAGTCATGCTGCTGCTTCAGGGCCGGGTCGAATACCGGCTCCTGCACTACGCGTCGCGGGCGCTTTATGGAGCCCTGCTCGATGCAGGGATCGAGATCCACGAATACCACAAGAGTTTCCTGCACGCCAAAGTGGCCGTGATCGACGGCCGGTGGGCTACGGTGGGCTCCTCGAACATCGATCCATTCAGCCTGCTGGTGGCCCGGGAGGCCAACGTCGTCCTCGACGATGCAACTTTTTCCGAGGAGCTCCGTGCGAGCCTCAGCCGCGCAATCAAGGACGGCTCGCGCCAGGTGAGGCCGGAGCATTGGCACAAAAGACCCCTGCCCGAGCGAGTAGCGCACTGGGCCTGTTACGGTTTTGCCCGTCTGTTGACGGGTGTCGGATCGTATGGGCAGGCACGCGAGTACGCCTGACGAGCGATGAGCCGCTGAAAAAGCTCCCGCGGTGCGCTGCGCGCGCCAGGCAAGCCCAAATGGCGGACTTTTTCCCGGATCGGCACCCCGCTTGCTTCTCATCAGGTGAAAGCGGGGGGCGCAACGTTCCCTGTTTTCATCCTCCTCCTTTGGTACGTCTTCGGGCGCGGATTTCGCGCCCGTTTTTTTGGCCCTCACGGCCGCTGTAGAATCCGCCCGCCATGAAACCGTCGGACGAGAGAACCACACGGCGCCGGATACGCGACTGGCGGGTGGTACCGATGCTCCTGCCGTACCTCTGGGAGTACAAGTGGCGGGTCGTCGTGGCCCTCGCGTTCCTCGTGACGGCGAAGCTCGCGAACGTAGCGGTGCCGCTCGTGCTGAAGGAGGTGGTCGACAACCTCACGCCGACACAGGCCGTGCTCGCGATGCCACTCGCGCTGCTCGTCGCGTACGGCGCATTACGGCTGTCCACCACGCTATTCGCGGAGCTTCGGGACCTCGTATTCATACGCGTGAGCCAGCGGGCGATGCGCCGTATCGCCCTGCAGGTGTTCAGGCACCTGCACGCGCTGTCACTCCGCTTCCACCTCGAGCGCCAGACAGGGGGTGTTTCGCGCGACATCGAGCGCGGCACGCGCGGCATATCCACGCTGCTTTCCTACATGCTCTTCTCGATCATCCCGGTGATCCTGGAGTTCACGCTGGTCGCGATCGTGTTGCTGGCGAAATTCGACTGGCGGTTCGTCGCCGTCACTTTCGGGGCGGTGATCGTCTACATCGGCTTCACCTTCTGGGTGACCGAGTGGCGCATCGACATTCGCAGGCAGGCGAACGAGCTCGATTCGCGCGCGAACACCCGCGCGATCGACAGCCTGCTCAATTACGAAACGGTCAAATACTTCAACAACGAAGATTACGAAGCGCGGCGCTACGACGAGAACCTGCGGCAGTACGAGAACGCGGCCGTCAAAACGGAAGCGTCGCTCGGCCTGCTCAACATCGGGCAGAGCTTCATCATCGCCATCGCCGTGACGCTGCTCATGATACTTGCGGCTCAGGGGGTAGTCGGCGGGACGCTCACGCTCGGTGATCTGGTCCTCATCAACGGGCTCCTCATCCAGCTGTACATTCCGCTCAACTTTCTGGGCATGGTGTATCGCGAGATCAAGCAGGCGCGCGCCGATATGGACCGGATGTTCCGGCTGCTCGAAACGCATCGCGAGATCCAGGACCGTCCCGCCGCCGTCGATCTGGTCCCCGGCCCTGCGTCGGTCCGCTTCGAGCACGTGGACTTCAGCTACGAGCCGAAGCGGCAGATCCTTTTCGACGTCACGTTCGATATGCCAGCGGGACGCAAAGTCGCCGTCGTCGGCGCGAGCGGCTCCGGGAAATCGACTCTCGCGAGGCTCCTGTACCGTTTCTACGATGTGAGCGCCGGCGCGATCCGCATCAACGGTCACGACGTGCGCGACCTCAGGCAGGCGAGCCTGAGAGCGGCGATCGGCATCGTTCCCCAGGACACCGTGCTTTTCAACGATACGATCTATTACAACATTCACTATGGCCGTCCCGATGCAAATCGGGACGAAGTCCATGCGGCAGCGAAGGCGGCGCACATCCACGACTTCATTGCGAGTTTGCCGGAAGCGTACGAGACGCGCGTCGGAGAGCGCGGACTGAAGCTTTCAGGCGGCGAAAAGCAACGCGTTGCGATCGCTCGCGCCATCCTCAAAGATCCGCGAATACTGATTTTCGACGAAGCGACCTCAGCCCTCGATTCGAAATCGGAGAAAGCCATACAATCCGAGCTAGACAGGATCGCGCACGGGCACACGACGCTCGTCATCGCTCACAGGCTTTCGACCGTCATGGATGCCGACGAGATATTGGTGATGGATCACGGGTGCATAATCGAGCGCGGCACGCACAGGGATCTTCTCGAGCGCAAAGGCGCGTACGCGCAGATGTGGTCGCTTCAACAGCAGGAAGACGCTGTTCGCGCGCGCGAGGAAGCTGTCGCTGCGACGCTGTGATCACGCAGGCGCGGGGTGCGCCGCGCGCACCCGCTCGGGCGCCTCCTCGGCCTGCGGGAATATGACGTGCACGGTGGTGCCGGTGCCCTCGAGTGCGGTCGTGAGCTTCACTTCCGCGCCGTGGCTCTGCGCGATCTCCCGTACGATCGCGAGGCCCAGTCCGCAGCCTTCGGCACCCGTGCCGAGCACTCTGTAGAAGCGTTCGAAGACGCGGTTGCGCTCGGTCTCGGGAATTCCGGGGCCGTTGTCTTCGACGCTGAGTCGCGGCCTGCTGCCTTCGTAGCCGACGCGCACCGTCACCTGACCGCCGGGCTGGGTATAGCGGATCGCGTTATCGAGCAGGTT
>DASRIK010000317.1:0-11446 GCA_035650035.1 Burkholderiales bacterium
ACGGCTACGCGGCTCCTCCGTGCGCGCCCGGAAACCGCGGCAATTCCGGTCATCTGTACGTCTGGTTATCTCGGACAGGATTACTTGGGGGTGCAGGCGTTACAGGCGGGTTGCTTCGAATGTTTACCGAAGCCCATGGAATGGAAGAAGCTTGAGGATTTACTGGAACGTTTAAACAGCGCCTCGGATGAACGCTAGGAACGCGCGCTAAAAAGATCTTGTTCGTGCACGCTTACTGTCGCAGTACAGCGTGCTCAATGAAGTTGCTCAAGCCTTCCAGGCATACACCCCTGTCTGCGGTGGCTGCCCGCCATTCCTCTACCGACGTGATTGTTACGTGCACGTATCGGTCGGCACTCCATCACGCAGAGTCCTCAGAGTTGGATGTTGTGACGCGCTAGCACAGCGTTCGGAAACAAGTTGGTGACAAACTTCACCATCGAGCCGTACGGCATGTCATGTGCATACAGGATTCTGTCGCGCGGGCGTGCCACCGCATGACCGCGAGCAGAACCGAGCCGGTCGCGTGCAAAGTCCACTTCACGAATGAATGAAAGAGGAAAGCGTGATTGATCCCCACGACTACAAAGGTTTTCAAATCGAGGTGTGCACCGTGGCAACGAGCGCTGGCGGATACGTAGCGACCGTCAGGCTTACGCCCCAAAGCGGCGAAGCAGCCTCCCGCGAATTCCAGCTACCGCTGGATGAGGACTTCGCCAGCGAAGAGCAGGCAACGCGGGAGGCGATACAGTATGGCGCCGACCTGATCGATGGTCTGCTGCCATGGTTCAATCCACAAACGTTGTGCGATCGTCCACGGGCATAGGCCAAAGCTGGGGGCGGAAGGATAAAAACGGACGCTCGCGGGTAGCTCGTCGAGAACGCCGTTATCACCCACTCAGATTCGTCAAAAAGAACTGCGGCGGCTACTTGTGGCAGGACCAGCTGGGCTCGCAATCTCGGCGGCGGTATGCACACCGGCCGCAAACGCGGCGGGCTCGCGGCCTCAAGAACCGAAAGATGCCCTCGTTTATCGCACTGAGGAACCAGTGCCGTATTCGTACGTATATCGCATCCTGACTTGGCGTGGCTAAGATGGTGGCGGCATCTTCCTTGCTGGAGGACCGCAAATGAACCAGTGTTTACCGCAGGCTCGCGCGTTTGTAAGGAACGAAGATGGTGAAACGGTCGTCGAGTACGCTCTAGTGGCAGCACTCTTCGCTTTCATCATCGTTGCTTCCGACACGGATACAGGTATCGTTCTCGATAACCTATTTACATTGGCCTCTGCCGCGGCAGAGTACGCGACCCCCGCGTTTAGCACCGCGACGCAGCTCGTCCTGGGCCTGGTTTCACTCGCGCGTGGAGCCATCTAGGCAGATGCGCGCGCTGCGTGCCGGAACAAGCGAATAGAACACAGGGGGGTGGTGATCCTCGAGAACCTCAACAATCTGTCCCTGCTCTCACCGGCGGGGTCTAGGAGAGGTGGATGCTTCCTATTGCGAAATGCCGTGGCATGCGTGGAGAGTACGCCGGCACGGTGTCAGCGCGAAAGGTGCCGCGGGGTAACTGTGCCCTGCTTTTCCTGGTGGTCATGACAACGGTTCTCAGCAGTGGCTGCGCCGCTGTCGCCCTGACGGCTGGCGGCGTCGCTGCGGCCGTTGGGGTGAACCACACATTGAATGGCATCGTCTATAAAACCTTCTCCGAGCCGCTGCCCAAAGTGAAGCGCGCGACGCTCACCGCGCTCAAGCAGATGCAAATTCCCGTCGAAGCCGTCGTGAAGACCAAGCAAGGCGAGCTCATTAAGGCGAAGGCCGCCAACCGCACGATAGAGGTCGAGTTCGAGTCGCTCACGCCGAAGACGACGCGAATGCGCGTAGTGGCGGACTCTGAGGCTCTGATCAAGGACTCGGCCACCGCGACCGAGATCATTCTGCAGACCGAGCGGGTGATGCCCGCGACCTAACTCGAGGAGGTGCCCTATGAAGATTCGTCGACGTGCTGTCGCGGTCCTGGTCGCTGCCGCGCTGGCGGGTGGCGCGCAAACCGTTGCGGCAGACGAAGCCGCCACGCTAAGCGGCGAGATCCAAAGGATGGACGCCAGCGCGACAGCGAAGGGCTCGGGCGCCGTCACCGGCAAGATCGCAGCCGACTTTCAGTCCTTCGCCGGCTCGAGGCAGAACTCTACCGCGCTTGTAAACGGCCTGCGCAACGGCTCCGAAGTCACGCTGACTCAAAAGGGCGAGCCGTCAGCGACGTTCACCCCGCCAACGAAGCCGATGGGCTACGGCAACGTATCGACGTCGCTGTCGCTGGCGAAGTATCAGCTCGCTCAGCAAGGCATCACGAACCCGACACCCGAGCAGCTCAAGACGGCGCTGAACGGCGGAACGATCACCGTGGACGGTAAGACTTTCGAATACCAGGGCGTGCTGCAGATGCGCGCCGATGGCCAGGGCTGGGGGCAAATCGCACAGCAACTCGGGACCAAGCTTGGGCCGGTCGTGAGCGGTATGAAGGCACAGAACGCGCGCATCGCAACGCTGCCGGCCAAGCATGCGAGCACCAGTACCTCGACCGGCGCCACCACGGCTAGCCGTGCAAGCGCGGGGGCGACCTCGGCTAACAACAGCCGCGGTGCGTCCGGGAGCAAAGGCATCGTCACCGCGTCGGGCTCCTCCCTGCCAGCGGGCACGGCGAAGGGTAGAGGTGCGGACAGCGTGACTAGCGCCGGCCACGGCGCATCGTCGTCGCGCGGCCAGGGCATCGTGACCGCCGCCGGCACGGTCGCATCTCCACGGGCGCAAGGTGTCGGACCGGGTAAGGCCGGCGTAGTTACGGGTGCCGGAGTATCGGCCGGCACTTCCGCCGGCGGCGCCAACAGCGGAAAGGCCGTTGGGCACACGAAGTAGGACTGACGACCGCTACGCTCTTGCCGGCGCGCTTCTGCGTCTTGTTACTGCTACGGCCGGTTGCGCGAGCGACACGTTTGGTCGTCTCTTCGACAGTGTGTTGCGGCGATGCAGTCTCGTTTCGTGACCGGCTCACTCCCCTAGAGCTCGATTGACGCGTGGCATCACTTCGCGCGCCATCAGCTCCATCGATCTGCGGGCAAGAGGCGGATCGTGCCAGTCGTGCCCAACATACAGCAGCGTTCCGAACGGCCCAACCTTCTGACGCAGTTCAAGGATCTGTCGGGCTACACGGTCAGGTGTTCCATAGATCACCAGGTGTTCCAGCACGTACCGCAGCGTGCACTCCGAATCGGGGATCGACGCATCGTGCTTGAAGGTATCGAGCATGCCGCGGGCGCGCCGTTTCGCCATGAGATTCCAGAAATAGAAGCCGTACGCGCCGTTTTCGTCCAGTGCGTAGCGGCGAGCCGTCTCTTCATCATCCGCGACGAAAACGCTGCGGGCCACGCGCCAGTCCTCCCCGCGGATGGGCTGCCCCCCGCGCTCGCACCCTTCGCGGTACGTAGGCCAGTGCGTCGCCACCCAGTGCGGATGAATGAAGTTGGCCGAGATCGGATGCCAGCCGCGCGCCGCCGCAGCGGCCAATCCCCGCGAAGCTGGCATGACGACCGTGATCACGATCGGCGGATGCGGTTTTTGGTAGGGCTTCAGAATCAGACCCTGGCCCGCTTCGCGTAAGAGCGTCCGGCGCGTGCTGATCTTCCAGAAACGGCCTTCGAGATCGTACGGTGCATCTCCGGCCCAGAGCGCCAGCATCTGGTCGATGCACTCGACGAACATGGCGTTGCGATCGGCGTCGAGATTTCCGAACACCTCCCAGTCGGAGCGCAGCCCCCCGGGTCCGATACCAAGTATGAAGCGGCCTTCGAGCATGTGGTCGATCATTGCCACATGCGCTGCAACTTGCGCGGGATGGCTGTTCGGGAGATTGAGCGTCCCGGGCCCCAGCCGAATCGTCGTATCGTGCGCTACGCTCGCGATGAAGGACAGAGGCGAGGGAATGGTCTCGCATACATCGGTGATGTGCTCGCCGATGAACGCTTCCGCGTAGCCGAGCCTGTCGGCGAGCAGTAGCGCTTCCCGGTCTTCCTTCAGCGTCTGCGTATAGTTGCGCGACGCAGGGTGTATCGGCATCGTGAAAAAACCCAGCTTCATTGCTGCGTCTGCCCCACAACGGCCGGCGTGAAAAGCCTTGCAATTTCCTCACTGCGCACACGCGCCATATAGCGTTCGACGTCTTCGGGCAGTATCAGGCGCGCGCGCGCGAGGCGCTGCACTGCGTCTTCGTAGCGCGCGACGTATGCCGCGTGGCTGCCATAGCGTTCTTCGAGCGATGGGCGCGTATCGCCGCGCGCTTCGCGTTCGGCGCGGGTGCGCGCGAAAGGCGCGTACGTCCCGTCGCGATCGCACAGGGCGCCTTCCGGATACGGCGCCTTGTACACGTTCCAACCCGTGTAGGTCGCGAGAGGCACCGCGATGTCGGGCAACCGGAGACCGGAGGTTTCGTTGCCGTCCGCGTCGACGGCCGGGACGAGCACGCCGTAAGGCTTGCTCATGTCCATTTGCGGTTTCGTCCAGTCTCTCAGTACGCCGAACGTATTCGCGCGCCGCACGACTGCCAATCCGGAGATCGCCGGGAATTTCGAATCACCGGGTGCGACCAATGTGCGATCGGCAATGCGTGGCGTGAGCGAAGGCGGCGGCGCCTTGCCCTCCGTTGCCCATTCGTCCAGCGCGATCAGCAGTGCGCGCAGCGCCGGCGTGGGACTGTGCGGATTGCGCGTATTCACGCAGTTGCCGGGCGTCGAGCGCATCCACGCCTGGCCGCCATGCTGCGTGCCTGCGATGAGATACGCACGTGCGTTCGGCGGCAACTCGAGATCCCGCTCGCCGAGCGGATCGGTCACGAGCAGCGAAGCGCCTTTCTGCCAGTACTCCGTAGAGGTATTGGTTTCCATCCAAAGCGGATCGAACCCGTCACCGCGCATGAGCGCGCCCGTCCTGCCCGTGACTGGATCGCTCGTGCGGGCGGTGGAAAACGGAAACGCGTTTTCAGGAAACGTGTGGTCTTCGTGCTGCGTGTTGGTGCGCGCCGGTTGGCCGAACTCGTGGTTGAGGAACACGCCGCCCACGCCCGCTGTGTGCGCGAGCATGCCGTCGAATACTTTGCGGGCGGATTCGTCCTGATTGAATCCTTCACGCAAAAAATCGCGCAGGAAGCGGCCGCTCTGCGAAATTCCGAATGCGAGCGCAACGCGTGTCGTGGACGCCACGGGATTCGGATGACCTGCATCGTCCGGCTTGCCCGTACGCAGGAACGACACCAGATCGCGCGTTGCTGCCATGCCGATCCCCAGCACGCGCGGGTTTTTCGCGGGGTAGTGGAACTCGTAGAGCGTGCCCGATTCCGGCCGGGTGCCTTCGGGCAGGAGGCGGAGTTCGCGGCTGTTCACATACGTCCAGCGCTCGCGCGGAATCTCGCGGCGTTCGTCGCCCTCGGTACGGCGGGCGGTGAGCTTCGCGTGCGACTGATCGAGCGTCGCCGCGTCGTGCGTAAGCCTGAAAGTTTCCCGCGGCGCGGCGCGGGTGCCGCTCACGAGCTCGTCCCGGATCACTCGTACGATGGGCTTGCCGTGGTCTGACGCGACCACCGGCTTCATTGCGAGCCCGTTGTTCGCGCGCGGAGCGTCAGGGTCCCAGCCGCTCCACACGAGCGTATAGCCGCGGCGCAGAAAGAGTCCCGTCCCTGCATCTTCGGCCGTTCTCGGATCGTTGCCGGCGCCGGGCGTCGCGAGGCGCGCGTCCATGAGGCGCCAGTGGATATAAAGACGCCCGCGGTTCGTGACGTCGTAAATGATTCTCCCGTTCGCGCGTGCCGGATCTACGGGACGGAGCATGAAGAAATCCGCTTCGTATTCCACTTTCCCGGAGGCGTTCCGCGGCGCCTTATCGATATTCACGATGACGCGATTGCGCGCGTCCTGCGGATCGAGCTCGCCCCGGAAAACGCCTTTCACGCGCTCGTATGAGCCGGTATTGCCGAAGCCCGTGCCGGGAGCGAAAGGCTCGACCGCGGTGACGGTGATGCTCGTGAGTCGCGCAAACGCGGGGGCGCATGCCAGGAGCAAGAGCCACGCACATGCCCGTAGAACGAGTTTCATGACCCCTCCAGAGTGCGCTGCCAGAAGCGCGCGCATGGCCCGCCCGGACATATTGTTCACAGCATGTTAGCTCACTTGCGCCGCGGTGACATCGAGCGCGGTCGCAAGGACGTTGCGCATGCGCGCCCAGTGGGAGCCCTCCCAGTAGACGCGGCGGCATCCGGCGCACTCCGTGAATACGGTGTAGTGCTCTCGTATCCGTTCGGGCACGCTTTCGAGCACGCGCGCCGGGCCCGCGGCGGTGAGCGGCAGGTTGCAGTGCAGACACAGTGAAAACGGCCGCATGTGCGGTGCGAGACTGTAACGGACTGCGATTTCGCGTAGCTGAGCTTCAGGCTTGAGCGCATGCACGAACGAGCCGCGCAGCACGTCGCGGCATTTCAAGAGCTCGCGGTCGCGCGTGAGCACCACGCGTTTTTCAGCTGCTGCCTGGGCCACGATATCGGGGTCATGCAAAGCATTGTCGTAGACGGTGTCGAACCCCAGCATGCGCAGCATGCGGGCGAGGCCGCCGAGATGCGCGTCCGCGATGAAAGCGAGCGGTTCTTCGAACGGTGCTGCCCCGCGATCGTGCGGAAAGACCTCGATCATGTCGCGATCGCGCACGGTGCGCGAGAGCGTCGCCCGCTGGCCGTTTACATCGACCCGACCGATCTCGGTATGGGGCACCCCGAGCGATTCGATCGCCTGCTTCAGCGTCGCGGCGCGTGCACAGGCCTGCTCGAACGTCACGCTGCGCTGTTCTCGCGGAAGGAAAGAAGCGAGCTCGGAATGGAAATGGAACGACGCGACGCTCATCGGCGTCCTGCCTCACAATCCGCTATGATGAGCGCCTTTTCTCATCGGCAAGTCTCCAGGCGGTTCCAGGTTTATGGCTCAGTACGTCTACACCATGCGCAGGGTAGGGAAAGTCGTCCCGCCGAAGCGCGTGATCCTCAAAGATATCTCTCTTTCTTTTTTCCCTGGCGCGAAGATCGGCGTCCTGGGACTCAACGGCTCGGGCAAGTCGAGCCTGCTTCGTATTATGGCGGGCGCGGACAAAGACTTCGAAGGCGAAGCGATACCCATGCCCAACATGCGCGTGGGTTTTCTGCCGCAGGAACCGCAGCTCGATTACACGAAGGACGTGCGAGGCAACGTGGAGGAAGGCGTCGCGGACACCATGGCGCTTCTCAACCGGTTCAACGCGATCAGCGATCGCTTTGCCGAGCCGCTCGAGGACGAGGAGATGGGGAAGCTCCTGGAGGAGCAGGGTGAGCTTCAGGGCCAGATCGATGCGGCAGGCGGATGGGAGCTCGAACGTAAGCTCGAAGTCGCTGCCGACGCGCTCAGGCTGCCGCCCTGGGACGCGGATGTCACGAAGATTTCCGGCGGCGAGCGCCGTCGCACAGCGCTTTGCAGGCTGCTTCTTTCCGAGCCGGACATGCTGCTCCTGGATGAGCCGACCAACCACCTGGACGCGCTTTCGGTCCAGTGGCTCGAGCAGTTCCTCGAACGCTATCCGGGCACCGTCATCGCGGTGACGCACGATCGGTACTTTCTCGACAATGTAGCGGGCTGGATCCTGGAGCTCGACCGCGGGTATGGCATTCCGTGGGAAGGGAATTATTCGTCGTGGCTCGAGCAGAAGGAACAGCGCCTGGAGATCGAGGCGAAGCAGGAATCCGCGCGCATCAAGGCGATGCAGGAAGAGCTCGAATGGGTACGCTCGAATCCGAAAGCGCGCCAGGCGAAGAGCAAAGCCCGGCTCGCCCGATTCGAAGAGCTCGCTTCGCAGGAATTCCAGAAGCGCAATGAAACCAACGAAATTTACATACCGCCGGGTCCTCACCTCGGCGATCTCGTGATCGAGGCCGAAGGCTTGAAGAAATCCTTCGGCGACAAGCTGCTTTTCGAAGGCCTGAGCTTCCGGCTGCCAAGGGGCGGCATCGTCGGCATTCTCGGTCCGAACGGGGCAGGAAAGACCACGCTGTTTCGGATGCTCGTAGGGCAGGAGAAGCCGGACGCCGGGACGCTGCGCATCGGCGACACGGTGAAGATCGCGTATGTCGATCAGAGCCGCGACAGGCTCGACGACAGTAAGACCGCATGGGAAGAGATCTCCGACGGCCTCGACAACATCACTGTCGGGAACTACACGACATCGAGCCGCGGTTACGCGGCTCGATTCAACTTCAAAGGCGCGGACCAGCAGAAAATGGTCGGGCAGCTCTCGGGCGGCGAGCGCAACCGCGTGCATCTCGCGAAAGTGCTGCGCAGCGGCGGCAACGTGCTTCTCCTCGACGAGCCCACCAACGACCTGGACGTCGAGACGCTACGCGCGCTCGAGCAGGCATTGCTGGATTTTCCCGGGTGTGCCGTCGTGATCTCGCACGATCGCTGGTTCCTCGACCGCGTGGCGACGCACATCCTCGCGTTCGAAGGCGAAAGCCAGGTGGTGTGGTTCGAAGGCAATTACGCGGACTACATGGCCGACCGGCGTAAGCGCCTGGGCGAGGACGCGGACAAGCCCCACCGCATCCGGTACAAAGCGCTGATCTAGCGTTTCGCGGAAGAGCAGTCATGCGCGTCGGCGTCATCGGTCTGGGGTTGATGGGCACGGCCGTCGCGCAGCGGCTCGTCGGTGCCCGCTTCGAGGTACTTGCTTATGACGTCGATGCGGACAAGCGGGCCGCGATTGCGCGCGTCGGTGCGAAGCCGCAGGCGACGATCGGTGTCGTCGTGTCCGGTTGCGAAGTGAACGTGATCTGTGTGTTCAACACGGATCAGGTCGAAGAAGTCATCGTGGCTCCCGGCGGCGGGCTCGACGCGATAGCCCAGGGCGGCACCGGGGCGCGGATATTCGTCGTGACGAGTACGTGCGATCCGGACAAACTGGCTGCGCTCGCACAGCGCGTTGCGCCAGAAGGTGCGGACGTGCTGGAAGTTCCGATTTCGGGCACGAGCAAACAAGTGGCGCAGGGTGACGGCGTGGGTCTCGTGGGTGGGGACCGTGGCGTGCTGGAACGCGCGGCGCCGGTGCTCGATGCGTTTCTCAAGTCGAGACACTATCTGGGTGCAGTCGGCAACGGCTCGCGTGCGAAGCTCGCGGTCAATCTCATCCTGGGGCTGAACCGCGCCGCGCTGGCAGAAGGGCTCGTGTTTGCGGCGCGCTTAGGGCTGGAGCCCTCGGCATTTCTCGAAGTGGCCCGCGGCTCGGCCGCCTATTCCCAGGTAATGGATGTGAAAGGCGATCTCATGGCACGGCGCGAATACACGACCCCGCAGAGCCGCATCGACCAGAGTCTCAAGGATTTCATGCTCATGCTGGAGCACGCGCGCGCCGCGGGCCAGGGTTTACCGTTCGCGAGTGTCTACGTGCGCATGCTCGAAGACTGCATCGCGAACGGGGAAGGGCAGTGGGACAACGCCGCGATCGCGGAAGCGATCACGCGGCAGCGCGGCAGCTGAGCGGCCGCGCTAGGCGGCTCACCGTGAGCTCGCTTCCCGAATGCTCTGGTCGAGCCCGCGCAGGAGCGGCAGGACGGCGTCGATCGTCGGCACAGCAATGCCGTGCTCGCGCCCGAAAGCCTGTACCTGCCCGAGATGTGCTTCGACCTCCAGCGCGCGGCCGACGAGCACATCCTGCAGCATGGAAGGCGGCATGACCGGTCCGCTCGCTGCGGGCCGCGAAAGTAGCTTTTCGGGATCGATTTCGCCACGCAAGTCCCAACCCATGGCAGCGGCGACCGCCAATGCTTCCCGCATGAGACTCGTCGCGAGCTGCTTCAGACCGGCGTCGCTCGTCACCTGACCCTGTGTCAGCCGCGTGAGCGCGCCCAGCGGGTTGCTCCAGACGTTGCTCATGAACTTGCGCAGGATTTCGGCGCGAATGTCCGGCGACACCTCCGCGGGCAAGCCGGATGCATTGAAAAGATCGACGACGGCCTGAACGCGTTGCGTCGTCTGGTCCGTGGGCTCGCCGATCACGTAGCGATCGCCGCCGATATGCCGGACGACACCCGGACGGATGACTTCGTTCGGCGAGTAGACGACGCATCCAAGAGCGCGTTCCCGCAGGCGATTCCAGAGCTCGCGCTGCGGATCCAGAAGCGGCAGCGCTTCCTGCTTCCCTTGTCTGCCATAGCGCCACCACCAGGTAAGGCCATTCAGCGGAAACAAGGCCACGCCCTGCGGCGCGAGCAATTGCTCGAGCGTCGACGCGACGCCTGGCAGGACGTGCGCTTTGAGCGTCGCGATCACCACATCGTGCTTGCCCAGCGTCGCGGGATCGTCGGTGGCGGCGTCAGGCTTTCCGCGGATCTCCTGCCCGCCGGAGATGAGCGTCAGGCCATTCTTTCGAATCGCGTCCAGTTGCGGCCCACGCGCGACGACGGATAACTCGGCCTGCTTCGCGGCGGCAAGACGCGCGCCGATGTGCCCGCCGATTGCACCGGCGCCGAATATGCATACCTTCATTCCTGGCTCCTCAAGCGGTGAGCTGACGCGCGATCTGATCCACGTACTGCAACGTGAGCTCGCGCATTTCGGCGGGTTTGAGATTGCTGATGGGATGTGGGAGCTCGATGTAGGGATGGCCTTCCATCCCTTTGCCCTTGAACTGAAACACACAGGCGTTTCTGAAAGCCTGCGTGATGATCACCGTCGCAGGGACGCCGCGCTTCTCGAACTCTATCGTGTCGTGCACACTGCACAACGTGCAGGAGCCTCACCCTCCGACCGCGGCGATCGCGAGCTGCACTTCGTTCACAAAATCGTCGATCAAGGCGTTGGTCGCGGGCTTGGAATAATGTTCCTTCCGCCGGATGACGACACGTGCAACGCCGTGACGCTCGCGCAGTGCATCTCCGACCGTCTGCAGAATGATGTCGGCCTGTTCTTTCGTGTTGTCGAGGAGACCGACGACTTTGCCCGCCAGATCCATCGGTCGCGGCGCGAGCGCGATTTTCGCTTTACCGCTGCCCGCGGTCGGGTCTATCCAGGGTAGGTCATTCATCGACTTCCTTTCGCTCAGTCAATTCGATATGCGCCGTGGACGGCGCGGCTGCCGCCGCTCCATCCGTGACACACGGCAGTGCAGGGGCCCCAGCCGCCGGCGACGATCAGGTGAAGGTCGGCGGGATCCTTGATCGCGGGGATGAAGCAATCCTCGTCGTCCGGGTCGACGTCGATCGGGAATTGGAGCGCCCGCTCGCGTCTCCAGTTTCCGCCGTTCTTCAGGTCGCGTACTTTGCGTCCTGCGAGCTCGCATAAAGTGCGATGCACCTCCGCGCGGCTCATGCCGGCCTCAGCACAGATGGCCGCATG
>DASRIK010000318.1:0-5682 GCA_035650035.1 Burkholderiales bacterium
CTCGTGCGCGATACGAAAGGTGCGCCTGACTATCGCGTGACCGTGATACAGGACGTGACCCGCCGCAAGCGCGCCGAACAGGCGCTGCAGGACAGCAAAGAGCAGTTCCAGCAGCTTGCAATGCACATCCCGGAAGCGTTCTGGATCACTGATCTGAGACGGCACGCGATGATCTACGTGAGCCCGGCTTTCGAGCGCATACACGGCGCACGACTTCGCTCCATGCGCGGCGTGTGGAGGGCATGGAAGGACACTCTGCACCCGGAAGACCGGGGGCGCGCGCTCGAAGCACATCGCAACATGGCATACGCGCCCGTCGATGTTCAGTACCGCATCGTGAGGCCCGATGGGGTAACCCGCTGGGTGCGCGCATGCGGCTATCCCGTCGAGAACTCGCGCGGCGTGATCTATCGGGTCGCAGGTACGATCGAAGACATCACCGAACGCCGGGAGCTCGAGAACCGGCTGCATTACCAGGCGCATTTCGACAGTCTGACGGGACTACCGAACCGGACGCTTTTTTTCGATCGCCTCGGTCAGGCGCTCGCTCAGGCGCGGCGTGCGTCCAGGATCGTCGGTTTTCTGTTCGTGGATATCGATCGGTTCAAGGTCGTCAACGACACGCTCGGGCATCACGTAGGAGACAAACTACTCCAGCACATCGCTCGTTGTCTTGTGCGGTTGGTCCGCGCCGAAGATACCGTTGCACGGCTGGGAGGCGACGAGTTCGGGATCATCCTGCCGCACGTGGACAAGCCCGAGCATGCGGGTCTGATCGCGCAGAAGGCGCTCACGGCGCTTGCGGAGCCGCTGCAGCTCGACAGCCACGAAGTCGTGGTCACCGGCAGTATCGGCGTCGCACTCTCGTCGCCCGACGGCGTCGATGCAGAAACGCTCGTCAAGAACGCGGACACGGCGATGTTTCGGGCGAAGAACTCCGGCAGGAACGCCTATGAGTTCTACACGTGCTCGATGAACGAGCGCGCACTCGAACAGCTCCATCTCGAAAGACGCCTGCGCCGCGCGATCGAGCGCAATGAGCTCACGCTGCACTTCCAGACGAAGAGAAATATCGCCACGGGCGAGCTCACCGGCTGTGAAGGGCTGCTGCGCTGGCGTGAAGCGGGTGGGCGCACCGTCGAGCCCGCCGAGTTCGTGCCGCTGCTCGAGGAATCCGGCCTTATCAAGCAGGTCGGCGAGTGGGTCGTGCAATCGGCATGCAGGCAGATCGCCGACTGGCGGTCAGCAGGACTGCCCGCGTTGCCGGTTGCCGTAAACATATCGGCGAAGCAGTTCAGTCAGCGCAACCTTGCCACGATCATCGAGAACGCCTTGCGGGACAACTCGGTGCACGGGCGCCATCTCGAGATCGAGCTGACCGAATCGACCGCGATGCAGAACGCGGAAGAGGCGATCGTCGTGTTGGGCAAGCTCAAAGCGCTCGGCGTACGCATCGCCATCGATGATTTTGGGACGGGGCACTCGAGCTTGAGCTATCTCAAGCGCCTGCCGATCGACGTATTGAAGATCGACCGCTCGTTCGTGACGGGGCTGCCGTTCAGTGAGAACGATGCTTCGATTACGAAAGCGATCATCACGATGGCGCACAGTCTCGGCATGAAAGTCGTTGCCGAAGGCGTCGAGAACCGGCAACAACTCACGTTCCTGGCGGAGAATGGCTGCGATGAGGTCCAGGGCTACCTGTTTTCCCGCCCGCTCGCTGCGAATGACCTCGCCAAGATGATGCGCGCGTACTCTCCGAGTCGTTACGAGCACACCATCGAAGTCCAGCCGATCACGCTGCACTGAGCGTTCGAAAGAGCCCTTCGGCTAAAGGGCCTAAAGCGCCTTCGCGTAAAGATCGTGCGCGTCCGAGCGGGTCACACGCACGCGCGCAAACTCTCCCACCGCGAGCTTGCGCGAGCGCGCGACGTGAACGACACCATCGATTTCCGGCGCGTCGGCCGACGACCGTGCAATCGCGCCATCGTCGGCGAGTTCGTCAACGAGCACCGTGAGCTCCCGGCCGATTTTGCGCTTGAGCCTTTCGGCACTGATACGCTCCTGCACGGCCATGAAGCGCGCACGGCGTGCCTCCTTTACGGGCTCGGGCACGGGGTCGGCAAGGGCGTTCGCAGCAGCGCCTTCGACCGGCGAATAGGCAAAACACCCCACACGGTCGAGCTGCGCCTCCTCGAGAAATGCGAGCAGCTCCTCGAATTCGCCTTCGGCTTCGCCGGGGAAACCGACGATGAACGTGCTGCGGATCGTAAGATCGGGACAGACCTCGCGCCACTTACGTATGCGCTCGAGATTGTCCTCCGCGTTCGCCGGCCGTCTCATCGCCTTCAGGATCCGGCGGCTCGCGTGCTGAAAAGGCACGTCGAGGTAGGGCAGTATCTTCCCTTCGGCCATGAGCGGAATCACTTCGTCGACGTGCGGATAGGGATAGACGTAGTGCAATCGGACCCAGACGCCGAGGGTCCCGAGAGCCCGGGCGAGGTCGGTCATGCGCGTCTTCAGCGGGCGGCCGCCCCAGAAACCCGTCCGGTACTTGACGTCTACGCCATACGCGCTCGTGTCCTGGGAGATCACGAGAAGCTCCTTCACGCCGGCTTTCACGAGCGCTTCGGCTTCCTGCATCACTTCGCCGACGGGCCGACTCACGAGGTCACCGCGCATCGACGGGATGATGCAGAACGTGCACCGATGGTTACACCCTTCGGCGATCTTGAGATACGCGTAGTGTTTCGGCGTGAGCTTGATCCCTTGCTGCGGCACGAGATCGACGAAGGGATCGTGCGGTTTCGGCAGCTGCGCGTGCACGGCGCGCATGACTTCATCGGTCGCATGCGGTCCCGTCACCGCGAGCACTTTGGGATGCGTCTGCCGCACCACGTCACCTTTGGCGCCGAGGCAGCCGGTCACGATGACTCTGCCGTTTTCTTCGAGTGCTTCACCGATCGCGTCCAGCGATTCCTCGACGGCCGAGTCGATGAATCCGCACGTGTTGACGACCACCACGTCGGCGTCTTCGTACGAAGGAGAAATGAGGTAACCCTCGGCACGCAGCTGGGTCAGGATGCGTTCGGAGTCGACCAGGGCCTTGGGGCAGCCGAGCGAGACGAAACCCACCCGGGCCGGCATTTTTTGCGGGGACTTGGACACTGCGCTTCAGACGGGCACGGCCCGCGAAAGTTCAGATCAGGGTTTGTCTTCGCCGCCTTTTCCAGGCTCCGGCGGCTTCCGCTCGGATTCCTGGGGCGCTTTGGAAGCGGGGGCGCCGAAATTGGGAAATGGGAAATTCCCGAAGAGATTCCGGGTTTGCTGCTGGAGCTGCTGCTGCATGTCCATGAACGCGCTCGCGCTCTGCTCGAGATAGCGGCTCATGAGGCCCTGGATCGCGGGCCCCTGCATTCTCACGAACTCGCTCCAGGCTTCCGAGCCGAGCATCGGGTTCTGGCCGTAGAGCTGGCGCGACTGGTCCTGGAGTCTTTTCTGGATCTCGATGAACGTCTGGATGTTCTTCTCGAGGTAGCTCCCCATCATGCCCTGCATCGCATTACCGTAGAAGCGGATGATCTGCGTCAGCATGTCCGAGGAGAACATCGGCGCGCCGGCGCTCTCCTCTTCGAGGATGATCTGGAGCAGTATGCTGCGCGTGAGATCTTCCTTCGTCTTTGCGTCTTCGACCCGGAAATCGATGTGCTCGAGCACGAGCTTCTTCACGTCGGCAAGCGTGATATAGCTGCTCGTCTCTGTGTCGTACAGCCGGCGATTCGGGTATTTTTTTATAATTCTCGTCGGCTGGGACATATGCAGGGGTTCTCGGAGCTTGAACTCGCGCCGATTATTCCACAGAACTAGTACATGTGCTGCCCGCCGTTGATGGCGATATTGGCACCCGTCACGAAAGCCGCTTCCTCAGAGCAGAGATACGCGACAAGTCCCGCGACTTCCTCGGGCTTTCCAAGACGGCCCACTGGAATCTGCGGAATGATTTTCGAGTCCAGAATGTCCTTCGGTATCGCGAGGACCATTTTTGTCCCGATATAACCGGGAGAAATGGTATTCACCGTGACGCCTTTGCGCGCATATTCCTGAGCGAGCGCTTTGGTGAAGCCGTGCATGCCGGCTTTCGCGGCGGAGTAGTTCGTCTGCCCGAACGCGCCTTTCTGGCCGTTGACCGAAGACACATTGATCACTCGGCCCCAGCCGCGCTCCGCCATTCCGTCGATCACCGGTTTGGTCATGTTGAACACGCTGTCGAGATTCGTCTTCATCACTGCGTCCCAGCTCGTCTTGTCCATCTTGCGAAAGGTCATGTCGCGCGTGATGCCCGCATTGTTCACGAGGACGTCGACGGGGCCGTTATCGGCCTGGATTTTCGCGATGGCTCGCTGACATGAGTCGAAATCCGCGACATCGACTTCGATCGCGCCGAAATCGTGGCCCTCGCTTTTCATCTGCCGAAGCCATTCTTCGTGTTTCTTGTTGCCGGGCGAATACGTAGCGATGACTTTATAGCCCATGCCGGAAAGCTTTACACAGATCGCTTCCCCGAGCCCGCCCATACCGCCCGTTACCACCGCTGCTCGCTGTGCCATATCGTCCTCCTGACGGTCTAAATCACTGACGACCCGTGCCTACCGCGTTCGATACCTGCCGCGCCGGCTCCTTTACGTAGCGTCCAGGCGCCGGTTCGATTTCCGGATAGCGTGGATTCCCGAGCGATGCGCGTGCCCGAATGCGGGCGCCGGCATGTGCGGCGAGCCAGCCGGTCCAATGGGGCCACCAGCTTCCCGGATGGGACTGGGCCTGCTCCAGCCATCGATCAGGATCTTTCTTCAGCTTACCACCGCGCCAGTAATTGCGCCGATTGCGCGAAGCGGGGTTGATGACCCCTGCGATGTGGCCGCTCGCACCGAGCACGAATTCGACGTCGCCGCGGAGCAGGCGGGCGCTCGCATAGGCCGTGCGCCACGGCACGATGTGATCCTCGCGCGTCGCCAGCGCGTACGCAGGCACATCGATTTTGCGCAAGTCGACCGGCACACCGCACATCGTGAGCTTGCCCGGCACGCGCAAATTGTTTTCCAGGTACATGTTGCGAATGTAGTAGGCGTACATGACCCCGGGCAAATTGGTGCTGTCGCTGTTCCAGTAGAGCAGATCGAACGGATCGGGCGTCTTCCCTTTGAGATAGTTGTTCACGACGTACTGCCAGATCAGATCGTTCGCGCGCAGGCTTGCGAATGTCAGAGCGAGCTCGCGCCCCGGGAGCAGGCCGCCTTCAGCGAAATCGAGCTCGCGCTTGAGCACGTACGAGTCGTCGACGAAGACCGAGAGCTCGCCCGTATCCGCGAAGTCGAGCATCGCAGCGAGCAGCGTGAGACTCGCAACGCGCTCGTCACCTTTCGCACGAAGCACCGCGAGGGCGCTGCCGAGGAGCGTGCCACCGACGCAGAAACCCAGCGTGTTCACTTTATCCGAGCCGCAGATATCGTGCGCGACGTCGATCGCTTTCATCACGCCTTGCTGCAGGTAATCGTCCCACGTGGCTTTTCCCATCGAGTCCGGCATGTTGCGCCAGGACACCATGAAGACAGTATGTCCCTGGCTGACCGCGTATTGCACGAACGAGTTATCCGGCTGAAGGTCGAGGATGTAATACTTGTTGAT
>DASRIK010000319.1:0-11752 GCA_035650035.1 Burkholderiales bacterium
CG
Organism: Burkholderiales bacterium; assembly: GCA_035650035.1. Classification (GTDB taxonomy): domain Bacteria; phylum Pseudomonadota; class Gammaproteobacteria; order Burkholderiales; family SG8-41; genus JAQGMV01. The sequence goes on from DASRIK010000319.1 coordinate 3, forward strand.
CGAACTCTGCCAGGACGGCGCGCCGCAACTGTGCCCGGCTCGCCCCGAGCGTGCGCATCACCGCGGCCTGATAAAGCCGCTCGTCCTGAGTGCTGGCGAGCGCCGCGTACAGAACGACAAGGCCCGCCACCACGGTGAAGAGAAAGATGAACTGAATGGCCCGCGCGACCTGATCCATCATGACCTGCACCTGCGCGAGCACCTGCGCTACATCGATCAGGAGCACGTTCGGAAACTCGCGAACGAGACTGGAGAGCAGCTGCGCATTGCCCGGTGCGAGATAGAAGCTCGTGACGTACGTGAGCGGGTAGCTTTCCAGCATGCCGGGCGGCGCGAGCACGAAAAAGTTGACGTTGAAGCTATCCCAGTCGACTTTGCGCAGGTTCGTGATCCGCGCCTGAACTTTCGCGCCCGCGATGTCGAACGTGAGCGCATCACCGAGCTGCATGCCGAGCGTTTCGGCGATTCCGGTCTCGACCGAGAACTGCGCCGGCGGCTTCGGCTGCGCCCACCATCTGCCGGCCGCGAGCTGGTTGTCCGACTGCATGCGCGAAGCCCATGAAAGGTTGAATTCGCGGTCGATCAGCCGGCGTGCACGCTCGTCGGAATAGGCGGCGGACGACACCGGCCTGTCGTTGATCTGGACGAGGCGTGCGCGAATCATGGGATAGAGCTCAGGCTCGCGAATGCCGCGCTTGGAAAAGAACGCGCGAAGCGGCTCGATCTGCTCCGGTTGTATGTTCACGATGAAGCGGTTCGGCGCATCCGCCGGCAGGCGCGTTTGCCAGGCGTGCAGCAAATCGTGCCTGACGAGCGTCAGCACGAGGAGCGCCATCATGCCCAGCCCCATGGCGACGATCTGAAGGACGCTTCCAAGCGTGCGTCGCCGAAGGTTTGCGACCCCATAACGCCAGCTCAAAGCTTGTGAAGCGAGCGGACCGGCCGCTTTCAGCATGAGCCATGTGATGGCGCCGATCACGAGCATTGCGCCGGTGAAACCGCCGAGCACCAGCCCGCCGAGCTTCGCGTCCTGCGCTTTCCACAGAATCATGGCGGCAATCACCACGTAGCCGGCGGCATACGTCGCGAGCGCGCTGAAACCCGGCGCGCCGAGCTCACGGCGCAACACCCGCAGTGTGGGCACGCGCGCGATGGATACGAGCGGCGGTAACGCGAAACCGATGAGGATTGCGAGGCCTGTCAGCAGGCCATGCAGCGCAGGCCTCCCGCCTGGTCCCGGAAGCTCCACGTCCAGTAGATTGCCCAGCCAGTGCGCCAGCAGTGCCTGTGCGCCGATACCGATTGCGCAGCCGACCGCACTCGCCACGATGCCAAGAACGAAGAATTGCGTGACATACAGTCTGACGAGGCTCGCCTGGCTCGCACCCAGACAGCGCAGCATCGCGCACGCGTCGAGATGCCGTTGCAGAAATCGGCGCGCGGCAAGGCCGATCGCCACCGCCGCGAGCACAACCGTGAGCAGTGCCGCGAGGCTCAGGAACTTCTCGGCGCGCTCGAGCGCCGCGCGGATCTCCGGGCGCGCGTCGCGTATGCCTTCGATGCGCTGCCCGGCCGTGAGGCGGGGCTGGAGCCACGCGCGATAGTCTTCCACGGTTTGCGCGACCCCCGCGAAATGCAGCCTGTAACTCACCCGGCTTCCCGGCTGAAGGAGCCCTGTCGCGTCGAGATCGGCTTCGTTGATGAGCACGCGGGGCGCGCTATTGATGAATCCGATTGCTGCATCGGGCTCGTGCGTGAGCACCGCGGTCACGGTGAAACGACTCTGTCCGAGCTCGACCGCATCGCCGATACGGAGCGCGAGCTGGCTACAGAGCCGCTCGTCCACCCATGCGGTGCCCGACTGCGGTATCGCGTTCGCGCGGCGGTCGCGCCCGTACAGTTCTTCCGAAATACGCAGCTCGCCGCGGAGGGGATAGCCGGCGCTCACCACCTTGAGGCTCGCGAGCGTGCTTCGCTCGCCACGCGTGGCCATACTGGGAAATCGAACCATGCGCGTCACCGCGAGCCCGCGGCTGCGCGCCTCCGTTTCGAGCGCGCGGTCGAGGGGCCGCTCGCTGACGATCACCAGATCCGCGCCGAGGAGCTGATTGGCTTCGCGTCCGAGCGCCTGATGGATGCGATCCGTGAAAAACCCGATCGTGGTAACGCTTGCCACGGCGATCGTGATCGCGATGGCGATGAGCGTAAGCTCCCCCGCCCTGTAGTCGCGCCACAGCAGGCGCAGTGCGAGCAAGAGCTCGCCGCCCGTTTTCATGCGGCCGTCCTCAGGCGTCCCACCTTCCGCCTCTCGCCTGCGCATCGACCAGCCGTCCCCCTGCCAGGCGCAGGATCCGATTGCATCGCTTCGACAGGGACTCGTCATGGGTGACGAGAACGAGCGTCGTGCCCCGCTCGCGATTCAGCTCGAACATGAGATCGGCGACCTGCTTTCCGGTATCGGCGTCGAGATTACCCGTAGGCTCATCCGCGAGCAGCAGGCCCGGCCGGGGCACGAATGCACGCGCGATGGCAACGCGCTGCTGCTCGCCACCCGACAGTTGCTTGGGATAATGTTCGAGCCGCTCGCCCAGGCCCACGCGCTCGAGCATGAGCCGCGCGGCTTGCCGGGCGTCGCGCCGGCCCGCGAGCTCGAGCGGTAGCATGACATTTTCGAGCGCCGTCATCGCGGGCAGAAGCTGAAAAGACTGAAATACGAATCCGAGCATCCGCGCCCGGAATGCAGCGCGGCCATCCTCGTTCAGCGAGAAAAGATCGTGACCATCGATGTGCACGCGTCCGTGTGTGGGCGTATCGAGCCCGGCAAGAAGCCCGAGGAGTGTCGACTTTCCCGAGCCGGAGACGCCGACGATCGCAACGGCCTCGGCTGCGTGGACTTCGAAACTTACGCCGCTGAGAATGGTCAATCCCGTGCTTCCGTTGGGCACGGTCTTGCCAAGCGCCTCCACACGAAGCATTGTTTCGACGGATTTTTCGATCATGTTCATGTTTGCACGTATTCTCAGCTTTTGTGTGCTCGTCGCGGTGCCTTCGTTTGCCACGGCCGCGACAATACTCGTATTCGGCGACAGTCTCTCGGCGGCATACGGTCTGCCGCAGGACCACGGCTGGGCCAGCCTCCTCGAAAAACGCCTGAACGAGGAGCGGTACGGCTACCGTGTCGCGAATGCAAGCGTGAGCGGCGAAACCACGACCGGAGGCGCGAGCCGTATCGAAAACGCTTTGCAGACGCACCGTCCAGACATCGTAGTGATCGAGCTTGGTGCGAACGACGGCTTGCGGGGCCAAAGTCTCGACCTCATGCGGCGCAATCTCGAACGGATGATCGATGCGAGCCGCCGCGCGAAGGCTGAAGTTCTGCTCGTCGGTATGCGTCTGCCACCCAACTACGGCACGGCCTACACTCAAAAGTTCCAGCAGACCTATGCCGAGCTCGCGCGAACGAAAAAAATCGCATTCGTCCCGTTTCTCTTCGAAGGCTTTGCGGAGAACGGACGCTACTTCCAGGGCGACGGCGTTCATCCCACCAGCGAAGCGCAGGCGCTCATGCTGGATACGGTGTGGAAAGGATTGCGGCCGCTCTTGAACCGCCGGGTCAGCGCACGGTGATGCCCGGCTCGCCTCCACTAACCTCACCGATCACAGCCGCGTGCTCGAAACCGTGCTGCCTGAATACGTCCAGCACGCGTTGTGCGACCTGAGGCGCGCACGCGACAAGCAAGCCACCGCTCGTCTGAGGATCGGTGAGGAGCTTCCGGTGCCATACCGGCCGATCCTCCGGCAGATCGACGAACGCTTCGCAGCTCGTCCAGTTGCGGTCCGACGCCCCGGTGGCATAGCCCTGCTCGGCCAGATGCCGCGCGGCCGTGAGTATCGGCAAGTCGGCAAAGCGCATCTTCGCGTGCACGCCTGAGCCACGGCAGACTTCCATCAGGTGCCCGACAAGACCGAAACCGGTGACGTCCGTCATCGCGTGTACTTCTGCCATTTCCGCGAGCACCGGTCCCGGCGTGTTCAGCCGGGTCGTCGTTTCGATCATCTGTTCGTAAGCTTTCGGCTTGAGCTCGCCTTTTTTCAACGCCGCGCTCATGATGCCGACGCCGAGCGGCTTGCCCAGTATCAACAGGTCGCCGGCAACCGCGCGGTCGTTCCGCTTCACGCGCTCGGGATGCACGAGCCCGAGTGCCACCAGCCCGTAAATCGGCTCGGGCGAATCGATCGAGTGGCCGCCTGCGATCGGAATACCGGCGGCCGCGCAGACCGCCTGGCCACCGGCCGTAATGCGCTGGATCACGTCGACCGACACTTTGCCGACGGGCATGCCGAGAAGTGCGAGCGCCATGAACGGGCGCGCGCCCATGGCGTACACATCGGAAATGGCGTTCGTCGCTGCGATACGACCGAAATCGAACGGATCGTCGACGATCGGCATGAAGAAGTCGGTCGTCGCCACCAGCGCCTGCGTATCGTTCAGGCGATACACAGCCGCATCGTCACAGGACTCGGTCCCGACGATGAGATTCGGGAAAGCGCTCGTCGCCGGCGCTTTCGCCAATATTTCGCTCAGCAACGCCGGCGTGAGCTTGCAGCCTCAGCCGCCGCCGTGTGCGAGCTGCGTCAGTCTGATGGCGGCGGGTTCAGTGGGCTGGTTCATCTTTTACCGTAAACTTCAGGATCAAAAGTAGCGACGGATCGCGCGCTGTATGAGACATGTCGGACAGTGACCACAGTACTCTTCCACCACGAGGCACACGCGAACCGCTCGCGGTTACCGTAGCACAAGCGCTCGACTTTGACGAGGTGATCGACGTCCGGTCCGAAAGCGAGTTCGGCGAGGACCACATCCCCGGGGCGATCAACTGCCCCGTGCTCGACAACAGCGAACGCGCCCTCGTCGGCACGATATACAAGCAAAGCTCTTCGTTCGACGCGAAGAAGATCGGTGCGGCACTCGTGAGCGCGAATATCGCCCGCCACCTGCGCGAGCGCTTCTACGACCGGCCGCGCTCGTGGCGCCCGCTCGTGTATTGCTGGCGCGGCGGAGGGCGCAGCGGTGCCCTTGCGCACGTGCTGTCGCAGATCGGATGGCGCACCGGACGGCTGGAAGGCGGTTATAAAGCGTATCGTCGGGCTGTCGTTGCCGATCTCGAAACGCTGCCGGGACGCTTCGAATGGCGTGTGCTTTGCGGTCTCACCGGTACGGGAAAAAGCCGCCTGCTGCGCGAGCTGGAAACTGCGGGCGCGCAGGTGCTCGATCTCGAAGCGCTGGCGGCGCATCGCGGCTCGGTGCTGGGCAACATGCCTGACGAGACGCAGCCCAGCCAGAAAATGCTCGAAAGCCTCATATGGAAGTCGTTACGCACGTTCGACACGACGCGGCCGGTCTTCGTCGAAGGAGAAAGCAAGAAAATCGGCCGCCTGCGCGTTCCGGATGCGTTGATCGACGCGATGTGGCGCAGTGACTGCGTGGTGCTCGAGGCGCCGATGTCGGTCCGAATCGAGCTCTTGAAATCCGAGTACTCACATTATCTGACGGAGCCCGAGGCGCTCATGATACAGCTCGAGTGCCTTACGTCGCTTCACGGCAGAGAGACAATCGCGCGCTGGCAGCACCAGGCACGCGAAGAGGAATGGGATGCACTGGTCGAGGAGCTCTTGTTGCGACACTACGATCCATCGTACAGCCGCTCCACATTGAAACATTACCCGGCGCTCGAGCGCGCGCGCCGCTATAGCTTGCCGGAGCTGAGCGAAGGTGCCTTCAGACGTCTCGCCGGCGAGATCTGCCGGGATCAACCGCGCAGCACGGGCTGAGCGAACGGCTCATCGTTTTACCGTCCGGGGCATGGCCTCCTGCTCCCGCGTGCCGGCCACATTCTTCCATTCGGGTCGCTGAACGCTGAAAAGCTCCCCGAGCGAAGCGTAGCCGGAGCCCGATAGCCGACAGACAGGGTCGAGCAGCCGGGGATCCACCCGTCCGTCTTTCCATACGGAGGTATCCACGTGTGCGTGCACGATGCGGCCGAGCACGATGTGTGTGTTGCGGTCGCTCACGACCTGCACGACCTTGCACTCGAGGTGCGCCTTGGCCTCTCCGACACGCGGCGGTCGCACTTTCGCGGAAGCCATGGGCGTCAAGCCCGCCCAGCTGTACTCGTCCTCGTCCCGCGGATAGTCTGCGGAGGTGAAATTCATCTGTTCCAGCAGATGCATGGTGACGATGTTCGCGACGAACTCGGGGACTTCGCGCAAGTTCATGAGGCTGTCCTTCACGCCCGTGGAACCGAACGCGACATAGAACGGATCGCTGCCCATCAGGTTGAAATACGAATAGGGTGCGAGATTGCGCACGCCGCTCGCCGAAATCGTCGATACCCAGCCGATCGGGCGCGGTATCACGAGCGCAGTCATCAACAGGTAGAACTCGCGCGTAGACCAGTCTTCCGGGCCGATTTCGAGTGGCCGCTCGAGTGTTTTCGGCGGCGCTGCGTGAGAGGCAGGCATTCGACTCCTTTGGCGCGCGAGTTTTTTCGTTGTCGAGGGCGTTTCGAGTTTAGGCGGAGCGCTCGAAGTGCGTCAACATTCGATGTTGCGCACGCTCGATTCATGCAGCGCCACTTCGCCCTGCGCGGGAGTTGTTGCAAGCGGTACGAGTTTCGTTCACCATAGCTCGCAGCGAAGATGCTAGACAAACCTGCGCCCGACTTCGAGCTTCCCGCAACGGGAGGCACGAACTTCCGCCTCGCGGACGCCAGGGGACGCACGGTCGTCCTTTATTTCTATCCCAAGGACAACACCCCCGGCTGCACCACGGAAGGCCAGCACTTCCGCGACCTCCACGACGAGTTCCAGAAGGCGGGCTGCGACGTATATGGAATTTCGCGCGACAGCCTGAAGTCTCACGAGAGCTTCAGGACGAAGATGAGCTTTCCGTTTCACCTGCTCTCGGATAGCGACGAGAGCGCGTGCAAGCTCTTCAATGTCATCAAAATGAAAAATATGTACGGCAAGAAAGTGCGCGGCATCGAGCGCAGCACGTTCGTGATCGATGGGAACGGGCTCGTTCGGCGCGAGTGGCGCGGCGTCAAGGTGCCCGGACACGCGCAGGAAGTACTCGATTTCGTCAGGAGCCTCAAGTAGATGATCCAGCGCAAGCCCGCTTCGAACGTCGCCCGCTTTCCGTCCACTTCTCCGAAGCTTTTCGTGCTCGACACGAACGTGCTGATGCACGATCCGACGAGCCTTTTTCGCTTCCAGGAGCACGACCTTTATGTCCCCATGGCCGTCCTGGAGGAGCTCGACAACAACAAGAAAGGCATGTCGGAAGTAGCCCGCAACGCGCGGCAGGCGAGCCGCTATCTCGACGAGCTCGTAAGCGGCGCGGAAGCAAGCATTGCCGAAGGCATACCGCTCGAGCGGCACGGCGACAAAGCGGCGGGCGGCAAGCTGTTCCTCCAGACCGAAGCGATCACCGGCGCGCTGCCTGCGGGGCTGCCCACGGGCACGGGTAAGGCCGACAACCAGATCATCGGCCTCCTCATGCACCTTCAGCAGGCGCACTCCAAACGCCAGGTGATCCTGGTGTCGAAAGACATCAACATGCGCATCAAGGCGCGTGCCGTCGGGCTCGCGGCCGAGGATTACTTCAACGACAAGGTGCTGGAGGACACCGATCTTCTCTACAGCGGCACGCGAGAGCTGCCGCAGGATTTCTGGGAGAAGCACGGTAAGGACATGGAGTCGTGGCAGCAGAGCGGTCACACGTACTATCGCGTCCACGGGCCGCTCAGCGCGAGTCTCATCGTGAACGAGTTCGTCTACCTGGAAGACGAGAAGCCATTCCAGGCGCAGGTCAAGGAGGTGAGCGGCAAGACGGCCGTCCTGCAGACGCTCAAGGAGTACACGCACCAGCGCAACAACGTCTGGGGGGTCACCGCCCGTAACCGGGAGCAGAACTTCGCGTTGAATGCGCTGATGAACCCCGAGATCGATTTCGTCACGCTCCTCGGACAGGCCGGCACCGGCAAGACTCTGCTCACGCTCGCGGCCGGTCTCATGCAGACACTCGAGCACAAGACGTATTCGGAAATCATCATGACGCGCGTCACCGTGCCCGTGGGCGAAGACATCGGTTTTCTGCCGGGCACGGAAGAAGAAAAGATGAATCCGTGGATGGGCGCGCTCGAAGACAACCTCGATGTCCTGAACAAGACGGATGACGAAGCTGGCGAATGGGGGCGAGCCGCGACGCGCGATCTCATCAGGTCACGCATCAAGGTGAAATCGCTCAATTTCATGCGCGGTCGCACCTTCATCAACAAATATCTCATCATCGATGAGGCTCAGAACCTCACGCCCAAACAGATGAAGACGCTGATTACGCGCGCCGGCCCGGGCACGAAAGTTGTGTGTCTCGGCAATATCGCGCAGATCGACACGCCTTATCTCACGGAGGGCAGCTCGGGCCTCACTTACGTCGTCGATCGTATGAAAGGCTGGTCACACAGCGGTCACGTCACACTGACACGCGGCGAGCGCTCGCGGCTGGCCGACTATGCAGCAGAGGCTCTATGACAAAAGTCCTAGTCCCTTGGGCTGAATTTGCGTCGCCGTAAGGCTGTTGAAAGATTGGGGGAAGAAAATGAATCCAACTCGTTTCATGAGTTTCCTCCTCGCGGGGCCAGAACTTGCCCCGCACTCGCCCGGCTCCGGCCGGGCTTTTTCTTGGCATATCGCACTCGTTCTGTTCGCTGCCGCGCTCGCGGCGGGGTGTGCTTCCGCGCCCCATACATCGGTTCCGATTGCGTACGTTCCCAACGAGGGCTCGGGGACGATTTCGATCATCGACACCGGCAGCGATACCGTCATCGGTGAGATCCGCACCGGCGGCAAACCGCGCGGACTTGCGATGAGCCGCGACAGCCGCGTCATGTACGTGAGCGACGGGCCTGCCAACGCGCTGAAAGTCGTCGATGTGCCGCAGCGCGCCGTGACCGGCACGCTCCCTCTCGGCAAGTCGCCCGAAGGTGTCAGCATTTCGCCTGACGGCAGGATGGTCGCTGTCGCCGTAGAAGAAAGCGACAGCGTTGCACTGATCGATACTGCCACACGCAGCATCGTCGCGGACATCAAAGTGCACGGGGACAATCCGGAACATGCGGTGTTCAGTCCCGACGGTCGGTGGCTGTACGTGAGCGCGGAAGACGCGGACACGGTGGACGTGATCGATGTCGCGGCACGCAAGCAGGTTGCGGAAATCAAGGTCGGGAAGCGCCCGCGCGGCATCGCGTTCACGCCCGACGGACGGGTCGCTTATGTCGCGTGCGAGATCGCGAGCACCGTGTACGCGATCGACGTCGCCAGCCGCAAGGTGCTAGCCGCGATCAAGGCGGGCATGTTCTCCAATGGACTCGCGATGATGCCCGACGGCAAGCGGGTTTATGTATCCAACGGCCGGGATGCTTCGGTGATGGCCATCGAAACGGCGTCCAATACGGTCGTCGCACGGATCGAAGTCGGGCAGCGTCCCTGGAACATGGCGCTCACGCCTGACGGGCGCAAGCTCTACGTGGCAAATGGACGTTCGAACTCGGTGTCCGTGATCGACACGTCCAGCAACACGAAGGTGAAAGACATTCCCGTGGGTTCGCTGCCCTGGGGGGTTCTCATCCGCTAGCGGATGGGCGGCATCAGGATCTGCACCAGCCACAGCGCGGCGATCGAAAGCGCGCTCAGCCAGCTCAGCAAATGGGTTTCATCCGAGGGACGTCACGTGAACAGTGAAGGCCGCGCGGAGCGGCTGCTCGCCCAGCTCCAGCGGTGGGCGATGGAAGCGCTCGAGCGCCCGCGCGATGAGCGCGCGCGCTTCATCGAGGAAGTCGCGGCCGAATACTACGAGGACGCGCTGAAGAACGGGCTCTCGCAATCCCAGGCCGAGGACTGGCGCGAGAGTGTGAACGACTGGTTAAGTGACCTGGTGAATGTGATCGAGACGAGCGGCGGCGCGTCCGGTGGACACGGCTGAAGCTCCCGAGCCTCCGCCCTCGGGACCGGTCAGCGGTGTTGCAGATCCGGATCGAGCCTGAGCTTCATGCCCCCATGAAGTGATTCGACGCTTGCTCGCGCGACCGCGGGGTCGCCTTTTCCGGCTACGTAGCCCAACCCGGCACCGATCAGTAGCGCGAGCGCGGCTCCGGCAAGCGCTGCTACATGCACGCGGCGATACCTCGACGACCATTCGCGAGGCCGGGGTTGCGATGGCTGCGCTGTAGCGTGAACTGGCAACTCCTGCGACTGGTTCTGCTCCCAGCGGCCCACCGCGGACGTAACGGCAGCGCTTTGTGGCTCGGCCGCGGCCTGCACGACGGGGCGCGGCGGCGGCGAGACCCGGGTCTTGCTTCTGCCTTCTGTCGCGCGACTCATGTCGAAAGCCACTTCGATGCTCGTCTTCCTGTCCGGCGGCTCCGGAGAACCTTCGGCAGAACCGCTCTGGCGTGGCGAATCCCCGCCCTTGCGGTGCGTGTCTGCAGATTTCAACTTCAACAGGGCCGCGTCCGCTGCCGCGGCGGGCGAATCCACGTCGTGAGCCATATCGGCAAAAAATATCGTTGTCGGTCCGGTCCGCCGACGGAGCATCCGCGGGGCGGCCCGGGCGGAGAATACAGTGCTTCAAGTCCCGCCGAGACACCGTTCATAGTCCGCAAACGAGGGCTCGGCATATTCCGCCGAGGCATGAATTGTGCAAGCAGTGTAGCCAGCTTAACGCATTTGGAACACCGGAGCATGCTGGCCCGTTTTATCGTCCACGGTGAAGAACGCGAGACGCGCGAAGTCTCCGAAAAATGGCTGAGCGAGGCCTCGGCAAACCACGACAACGTCCTGCTGAACGACGGCAATACATACTGGGTTTCGAAGGTCACGTATCTCGCGACTGCGCCTGGCGCGACGCAGGCACGCGTCGAGCTCGTGGCGCCTCAGTTCGCACGCGGGTCGTAGTCGACCCTGGTACGCCCGATCGGCGCACACGTCTCAGACGAATTCGACTCCACTCTGCTGCAGCCCGACAAGATTGATGTTGCCCTCGTTCTGCGCGGCATTTGCTGCCAGCATGAGAAGCTCGGCCTGCGTCATGGTGGCGCCATTCCCCTCCAGGAGACCGATGAAGAAATCGCGCTCGGTAGCGGCCGGCAGCATCCCCATGACGTTTCGGTAAACGGTGTTCACGAAATCGGCGTTATTGTGGGAGCCTGCGAGCGAAGCAAAAAGCTGAGTGTCGATCGCGCGCTGGCACACCTCCAACATCGACAAACCGCCGTCGAAAGTGCGAATACCGACGCCAATAAGGTCCGGCGTCAGATGCGCCGTATCGAATGCCGCGCCGATAATGCGCACGGTCATGCCGGCTGATTCGGTCGAGCCGAGATCGAGCGCGACGCCGCTGCCCGAGAACTGCAGGCGCTCGATGCCTTCAAGCGTATCGATGCCCTCCGCGCCCGAGACAGTCGCGGTCGTGCCGGCGTTCGCGATGTTGTACACCGCGCGCGAGCTGGCAAACGCTGCGGTGTCCCGTCCAGCACGTCCACTGAGCATGTCATTGCCCATGCCCCCGAAGAGCACGTTGTTTCCTCCGTCGCCTGCAAGGACATCGTTGAATCGCGATCCGGTGAGGTTTTCGATGCTGCTGTACCGATCGGTTCCAGCGAAAGCGTTCACACCCGTCCCAATCTCCAGAT
>DASRIK010000320.1:0-3300 GCA_035650035.1 Burkholderiales bacterium
GTAGTACCATGCGTTAGTCGACGCGCGCGCCGGACTGTTTTACGACCTTCGCCCACTTGGCGTAATCCGCACGGATCACTTTTCCGAACGCTTCGGGCGTGCCGCCGACTGCCTCGGCGGTCTGCGCGTTCAGCATTTTCACGAGCTCAGGCGACTTCAGCGCGTTGTTGAGTTCAGCGTTCACGCGCGTGATCACCGCTTTCGGCGTGCCCGCCGGGACCACCACGCCGAACCAGTTCACGACTTCGTAACCGGGCACCGTCTCCGCTATCGCGGGAAGATCCGGAAACGCCGGCGAGCGCCTGGGTCCCGTCACCCCGAGGCCGCGCAATTTACCGGCTTTGACCTGCGGCGTGAGCGGAACCGCGCTCGCGATCGTGACGGCGATCTCGCCACCCAGCATATCCGTGATCAGCGGCCCGGTCCCTTTGTAGGGGACGTGTGTGATGTCCACCTGGGCCATCGATTTGAAAAGCTCCATCGCGAGATGGCTCGACGAGCCGCTGCCTGCCGAGCCGTAATTCAGCTGTCCCGGCTTGGCTTTCGCAACGGCGATGATTCCCTTCACCGTCTTTGTCGCGAGGGAAGGTCCGCCAGCGAGCATGAGCGGAACCGCGACGAACTGGATGATGGGCGTGAAATCCCGGATCGCGTCGTAACTCACCTTGCCGTACAGGTGCGGGTTGATGACGTGCGGAATCGAAGTAAAGAACAGTGTGTAACCGTCCGGGTTCGCGCGTGCCGCTATTTCGGTGGCGATCAAACCGGCGGCGCCGCCGCGGTTGTCCACGACGACTTGCTGGCCAAATCCAGTGCCCAATTGCTGCGCGGCGATGCGACCCAGAATGTCGGCGGCACCACCTGGCGGGAAAGCGACGACGAGCCGCACGGGGCGATTGGGATAATCGTCAGCGGCTGTGGCAGGCGTTGCAATAACCGCCATGAGCGCCGCGACCACCAGAGCCGATGTCCTTACACTCTTTCTCATCACCTCTACCTCGTCACTTCTTTCGTCACTGCTCTATATCAACCTTCAGGCCGCGCGCCCGATGCTTTGACCGCCCGTCCCCATTTCTCGATTTCGCTCCGCAGGAAGGTGGTGAACTGCTCCGGCGTATCGCCGACGAACTCCGCGCCTTCCGCGACCATGCGATTGCGGACTTCCGGGAGCGCGACGATGCGGACCGATTCGGCGTGAAGCCTCGCGACGATCTCGCGGGGCGTTCCCGTTGGCACGGACATGCCGAACCACGAGCCGGTCTCGAAGCCTTTGAGGCCCTGCTCGTGAATCGTCGGAATCTCCGGCACCGCAGCCACGCGATTCAACGTCGTGACGCCGAGCGCGCGCACCTTGCCGCTTTTCGCGTGCGGCAGCGTCGAAACCATTGCGCCGAAATAGACCTCGATGTGACCTGCGACCACGTCGATCAAGGCCGGCGTTGCCCCCCGATAAGGCACGTGCACCATTTTCACGCCGGACATCGACTTGAAAATCTCTCCCGCGAGATGATGCGGGCTGCCGATTCCCGTCGATCCATGCCGCAGCTTGTCGGGATGCGCTTTGGCGAGCGCGACCAGCTCTTTCACGTTCTTTGCCGGCACCGACGGATGCACGACCACGATGCCCGGCACTTTGGCGAAGTTCGTGATGTGCACGAAGTCCCGCATGATGTCGAAGTTCAACTTCGGGTACAACGTCGGGTTGATGGCGTTCGCGACCGTAGGCATGAAAAGCGTGTAGCCGTCGGGCGGCGATTTCGCGGCAACTTCCGTACCGATGTTGGTTCCGGCGCCCGGCCGGTTCTCGACGATCACCTGCTGACCCCACGTTTCGGTGAGCTTCTGCCCCACGGCACGCGCGAGCATGTCCGCGGTCCCGCCGGGGGTATAACCGACGATGTAACGGATCGGCTTCGTCGGATACGCAGCGCTTTGCGCGTGCGCCGGGCTAACAGGAGCGAGCGTCGCGAGGAGACCGCCGCACGCAACGGCCGTTCTGCGGAGCTTCATGCGGCTTACCAGCCGAGCACGTAGGCCGGCCGGCGTACGTCCGCGCCGCCGTGCAGCACGCCGTTCTTGTGGTCTGCGACGATGGCGCACACCGCGCCGGCGAGCCACGTCGTAGCCGGCCATTCATGGACTCTGTGGCCGCGCGTCGCGAGCTCCTCGCGCGTAGACGGATCGACGCGCGACTCGATGTACAGGCGCCCCGGGTAGTAGCGATGCGGCTCGAACGAGCCCGGAAAGCTGTAATTCGCGAAACGCGGCGCTTCGATCGCGCTTTGCGGGTCCATGCCGAAGACGTTGATGTTGAGGAACACCTGAAGCATCGCCTGACACTGAACGTCGCCACCCGGCGTGCCGAACGGCATGTACACCTTGCCTTGCTTGAAAGCCATCGCCGGATTCGGCGTGAGCCGCGGGCGTTTCCCCGGCGCAACGGAAGAGGGATGCGTCGGATCGGCCCACGACTGCGTACCGCGCCCTGAGCAGAGGATGCCGACACCCGGGACGATCGGCGTGTTGTTCGATCCGTCGCTTGGAGTGCAGGACATCGCATTGCCGTCCTTATCGACGACGCACAGATACGACGTGTCACCGGGTCCGGGTGCGTCCGCCGCCTCAGGCCCCGGCATCCAGCGATTCGTCACCTCCTGCAGCGTGCGCGGATCTCCGGCCGGCGGCATCTCGGTGTACGCCTTTTCCACACTGATCAGCGATCGGCGCCAGGCCGAGTACTTATCGGACATGAGCCCGCTCATCGGCACTTTGACGAACTCCGGATCGCCGAAGTAGTTGTGGCGATCGGCGAATGCGAGCTTCAGCGCTTCGGTCACGACGTGAATGTAATCCGGCGAGTTGTGCCCCATCGCCTTGAGATCGTAGTGCTTGAGAATGTTGAGCGTCATCGGCAGGACCGGCCCTTGCGACCACGGCCCGCATGCGTGCAGGTCGATGCCCTGAAACCGCGTGCGTACCGTCGGCTCGAAGCGAACGCGGTACGAGGCGAAATCCTCGAAGCGCATCAAGCCGCCTTCGCGTTCGATGAAGCGTGTCACCTCGCGCGCGATGTCGCCTTTGTAGAACGCATCGCGCGCGGCTTTCAGGCCGGCTTTGCGGCCCTTGCGACGCGCGGCTTTGCGCTCTTCGTCCGCCATGAACTTCAGCGTGCGACCGAGATCCGCCTGCACGAAGACCTCGCCTGTTTCAGGCGGCCGGCCTTTGGGCAGGAACACTTTGCGGCTCGACGGCCAGCGCTGATACGAATCGAGGTTCTGCTTGATGAACTGCGACATGAGC
>DASRIK010000321.1:0-2634 GCA_035650035.1 Burkholderiales bacterium
GCATCGAGGCTCGCCTTGTCCACATGAAAGGAGTATGCGTCCTTCATCACGAACTCGCGGGAGCGCATCACGCCGAAGCGCGGCCTGATTTCGTCGCGGAATTTCGTCTGGATCTGATAGAGGTTTCGCGGCAGCTGGCGATAGCTCTTTACCTCGCGGCGTACGATGTCGCTGACCACTTCCTCGTGCGTGGGGCCGAGGCAGAACTCGCGGCCGTGCCGGTCCTTGAAACGCAAAAGCTCGGGTCCGTACTGCTCCCATCGGCCGGACTCCTGCCAAAGCTCGGCGGGCTGCACGACGGGCATCATCAGCTCGATCGCGCCGCTGCGGTTCATCTCTTCGCGGACGACTTTCTCGACTTTGCGCAGGACTCGCAGTCCGACAGGCATCCAGCTGTACACGCCGCTCGTCAAGCGCTTGATGAGGCCGGCGCGCAGCATGAGCTTGTGGCTCACCACCTCCGCTTCGGATGGCGCTTCCTTGAGGGTGGAAATCGGGAACTGCGAGACGCGCATGGCTGGTTAGTCTGCAAAAAAACCCTTATTCTACCGTAGCTTGTGTTTGTCTCACGACTTCCCAACAATGAAATTCCTGGCTAAGTGGCGCGTCCGAAAACCGGCTGAAGACGAGGAGACGCCGTATGTGAGCGAGCGTTACGGTGTACGCACGCTGCACATCGGCAGCGAGACGGTCCAGAGCGCCATGCGCATCTCGAAGCCGCTCGATCTCGAGCTTTCGTATACCCGAAGCATGATGGGCTTTCTTCTTTTCGCGCCGCCTCCGCGCGAGGTGCTGATGATCGGCCTGGGCGGCGGCTCACTGGCGAAGTTCGTCTATCACCGCCTGCCGGCGACGCGCGTAAGAGCCGTCGAAGTGAGCCCGCAGGTGGTTGCGATCGCCCGGCAGTACTTCCATGTCCCTCCAAACGACGCGCGGTTCGAAATCCTGGTCGCGGATGGTGCCGAATACGCCACGCGCAAAAATGTCACAGCCGACGTGCTGATCGTCGACGGCTACGACGCCGATGCTCATGCCGAAGAGCTCGCAAGCCGGGACTTTTATGCCGCCTGCCGCGAGTGCCTCAAGGAGGGGGGTACGTTGGTCGTGAATCTATGGGGCGGCGACAAGTCGTTCGCGACCTTGCTGCAGCGAATCGAGTCGGCGTTCGACGGCGCGGTGCTGTGCTTACCAGCCGAGCGGCCGGGCAACATCATCGTGTTCGGGTTCCGGAGCGACCCTGGCTCGTTCGAGTGGAACCGCATCGATGCCGAGGCACGCAGAATGGAAAGCGAGCTTGGGCTCGAGTTTCCGAAGTTCGTCGACGCACTTAAGAAGATGAACCGGCACGACGAGCGGCTTTTGTACACCCGGAGCGACCGCGCGATAAACCGTGCGCGAGGCTTTCCATAGATTACAAATTGTGAAAAAATCCTGAAAACTGACGAACTTACAGGGCTATGACATGCTCGATCGCGACGGTTACCGCCCCAATGTCGGCATTGTCTTATGTAATGGCAAGAACGAGGTTTTCTGGGGTAAGCGGGTGCGTGAACACTCGTGGCAGTTCCCGCAAGGCGGCATCAAACCCGGCGAAACGCCCGAGAATGCGATGTATCGGGAGCTGCACGAAGAAGTCGGCCTCAACCCCGAGCACGTGAAAATTCTCGGGCGCACGCGCGACTGGTTGCGCTACGACGTTCCCGATCAGTGGATCAAGCGCGACTGGCGGGGCAATTACCGGGGCCAGAAGCAGATCTGGTTCCTGCTGCGACTGGTCGGCCGCGACTGCGACGTCTGTCTGCGCG
Organism: Burkholderiales bacterium; assembly: GCA_035650035.1. GTDB lineage: Bacteria > Pseudomonadota > Gammaproteobacteria > Burkholderiales > SG8-41 > JAQGMV01. Next base: position 1,806 of record DASRIK010000321.1, read on the forward strand.
CGTGCGAAAAGCCGGAATTCGATGCCTGGCGGTGGAGCGAATACTGGGTGCCGATGGATTCGGTCATCGATTTCAAGCGCGAGGTCTATCAGAAAGCCTTGAGCGAGCTTTCGCGCTATCTGCGCCGAAGGACCGACATGAGGCCGCCGTTCGGGAAGCCGCAACGGGCGATGAGCGCGTTGAGCCGCGGCTGAGAAGTATTTTGCCGAGAGCCTAGGGCCGTGCTGAGAGATTACGCGCCACTACGTTTCCAGCCGCTCCGGTCGAGCGCCGGCTATGCGCAGCCGACGCAGACTGTTCCCGAGCAGGTAAGTCTCGAAAATCCTGCGATGCAGGTCATGACCGACTTCAAAGCGGTCACGGCCGTCATCGTGCTTTCGGGTGATCCGTTGGACGAAGCCCATCGACGCATGCTTCAGCGCGGTGTGAGATTGCTGCTCGTCGTCGATCAGAATCGTCACGTGGTCGGCGTCATCACGGCTGCCGACATATTGGGCGAGAGGCCGATGCAGGTAACGGCGCACCGCGGCATACGGCGCGAAGAGCTCCTCGTACGCGATGTGATGACGCCGCAGACCATGCTCGAAGTGCTGGACCTTGACGCCATACGCACCTCACGGGTCGGACATATCGTTGCGACGCTCAAGCACTCAGGTCGTCAGCATGCCATGGTCGTAGAGCAGGACGGCCAAGGCCGCCAGACCGTGCGCGGTTTGTTTTCCGCGACACAAATCGCGCGGCAGCTCGGCGTCGCGCTGCCGACGACGGGTGAGGTTGCCCGGACTTTCTCCGAAATCGAAGCCCAGCTCGCTCGCTGACCTGTTCGGGC
>DASRIK010000322.1:0-5715 GCA_035650035.1 Burkholderiales bacterium
ATGCGCGGCGTATCTGGCGCGTGCCGGCAAGCGCGTGCTCGTGCTCGAGCGCGACGAGGTCATCGGCGGTGCCGCTCGCACCCAGGAGGTTTTCCCCGGGTTCAAGTTCTCCGTTTTCTCTTACGTCGTGAGCCTGCTCCGGCCCGAGATCGTCCGCGACCTCGATCTTCCTCGTCACGGGCTGCACATCCTGCCGCTCGAAAGCACGCTGACACCGCTGCCGGACGGCGACTACCTCGCACAGTGGGGGGATCACGATCAGAACCGCGCCGAGCTCGCGCGGCATTCGCTGCGCGATGCCGAAGCCTACGACGAGTTCGGCAGACTCATGTATCAGATGGCGCGTGCTGTAAAGCCGTTCCTCGGCATGGTTCCGCCGGATCCGACATCGCTCGCACTGCGCGATCTCAAGGCGCTCTTGCGGCTCCGGTCCGGGCTGCGAAGTCTTGGCGCGAAGCAGTTCCACGCGCTCCACAAGCTCCTCACGATGAGCTCGGCCGATTATCTCGACGAGTGGTTCGAGACCGAAGCGTTGAAAGCGACGAAGTCCGCGAGCGGCATCATCGGCACCTTCCTGGGGCCGCGCTCGCCCGGCACCGCTTACGTGCTGCTTCATCACTACATGGGCGAGATCGACGGCGTTTTTCGCGCGTGGGGTTTCGCAAAAGGCGGCAACGGCTCCGTGAGCGCCGCGATCGCAGCTGCGGCTCGGGAGCTCGGGGTGGAGATACGGCCGAACGCGCCTGTCGAGCGCGTGCTGGTGAGAAACGGGCGCGCCGCCGGCGTCGTGCTCCAGGGCGGCGAAGAAATCGAAGCGAGGACGGTCGTGTCGAGCGCCGATCCGCGGCGCACTTTCCTGCAGCTCGTGGGCCCGGAGCACTTGCCGCCCGACTTCACCGAAGCGATTCAGCGCTTCAAGTTCCGCGGATCCTCCGGGAAAGTGAATCTCGCGCTGGCCGAGCTGCCGAATTTCACGTGCATGGCGGGCGCGGGACCCCATCTGAGAGGTGCGATCTCCATCAGCCCGAGCGTCGAGTATCTCGAGCAGGCGTACGACGATGCCAAATACGGCGAAGTCTCGCGGCGCCCTTACATGGACATCGTGATCCCGTCGATGATCGATCCGTCGATGGCGCCGCCCGGTAAACACGTGATGTCGATTTTCGTGCAGTACGTGCCCTATCAGGTTAACGGCGGCTGGACAGCCGAGAAGCGGGACGCTTTCGGCGACACGGTCGTGAACACGCTCGCGGAGTACGCGCCGAATATCAAATCGGCGATCCTTCACCGGCAGGTGATCACGCCGGCGGATATCGAGCGCATGGTGGGCTTGAGCGAAGGCAACATTTTCCAGGGCGAGCTTGCGCTCTCACAGATGTTCTTCCTGCGGCCGGTGCCGGGCTGGGCGAAGTACAAGACACCTGTGCACGGACTGTATCAGTGCGGCTCGGGCACGCACCCCGGCGGCGGCGTGATGGGCGCGTCCGGGCGAAACGCCGCGCTGACAATCCTGGGCGCACTGCGATGAAAGAACCGGTGATCGTCATCGGGGACGGCGTGAACGAGCTCGTCGCAGCGAATTCTCTTGCGCGGGCGCGATACGACGTGGTGCTCTTGAACCGACGAGCGGCCGCTGCTGAAGACCCGTTCGAAGCGGGCTGGGTGCCGCCGAAATTCATCCGCGAGTTCGATCTCGAACGCTACGGATTCAGGATCCATCGTCCGGATCCGTGGGCCATCGTGTGGCCGGAGGAACGGGAGCTCGTGCTGACAGCGGACATTCGACGCTCGGCCGAAGCGATCGGAAACCTGAGCGCGCGCGATGCTGAGAAGTGGCCACAGTTCTGCGCGCGCATGCACGCGCTCGCCGGATTGCTTCAGGGACTGTACAGCGCGCCGCCGGCCGATCCCATGCTGGGCTCGGCGAAGGCACTCGCGCGCATCGCGATGCGAGTACGCGGGCTCGGCCGGCAAGGCATGCACGATCTTTTCCGGCTGTTGCCGATGTCCGCCGCCGACCTGCTCGACGAGTGGTTCGAAAGCGACGCCCTCAAAGGCGTGCTCGCCGGCGGCGCTGTGATGCACCTTGCTCAAGGCCCCCGTTCGGGCGGCACTGCATTCAACATGCTGCATCATCACGTCGGTAGCCCGGCCGGCGTATTCAGGCCGCCGCTTTCGAATATGCGCGCCGCACTCGCGCGGCGCACGCAAGTGGAAGTGCAGGACGGTTCGGTCGCGCGCATCGAAGTACGCCAAGGACGTGTGGCGGCCGTCGTGATGACTGACGGACGCGAGCTCGCGGCCTGCGCGGTCGTGTCCGGTTTGAGTCCTCAGCGCACGCTGCTCGAGCTCGCCGATCCCGGGCTGCTCGACCCGGAGCTCGTGCGCGCGATCAGGAATATTCGAACCCGCGCCGTCTCTGCTCAGCTTTTGCTTACTTTCGATCGCGATCCGCGATTCACGAACCTGGTGATCGCGCCCTCGCTCGACTATCTCGAGCGCGCTTACGACCACTTCAAGTATGGAGGCGTCTCGCCCGAGCCTTACATCGAAGCGACGGCGCTGGGGTCGAGCGGCAACGAGCGTTATCACGTGCAGGTTCACGTGCAATACGTGCCGCGCAGACAGCGCGACGCGGCGTGGGACACACAGGAGTCGGAGAAGCTCGGCAGGAATATCGTCGCGCGGCTGTCCGACTTCGCGCCCGGGCTTGCGCGCTGGGTGATCAATCAAACGGTGCTGACGCCCGCGGACTTCGAGCACATTCATGGCTTTCCCGACGGCCAGCCGTATCACGCGGAGCTCGCGCTCGATCAATGGCTGTGGATGCGTCCCGTCCCTGCGCTTGCCCACTACCGCACTCCGATCGAAGGCCTTTATCTCTGCGGCCCTGCGATGCATCCAGGCGGCGGCATTGCCGGCCTCGCGGGTGCCCATGCGGCAGCGGTGATCCATCGCGATCTGAAATCCCGATGAGCGGAAACGCCAGGTTCCCTCGCCCCGGCTGGAGAGGGCCAGGGTGAAGGGAAAGCCGTCAGCTATCCAGCTGACCGTCATCATGTGCCTCGCGGAGACCCTCAGCATGACGGGCTTCGCAGCGTACACCACACTCCTCCCGCAGCTGCAGCGCGAGTGGGGGCTCTCCAACTCGGAAGCGGGCGCGATCGGCGGCATTTTCTACGCGGGCTACATGGCGGCGGTGCCGCTACTTACAAGCCTGACCGACAGAATCGATGCGCGTCGCGTGTATGCGGCGGCCTGCGGACTGTCGCTCATCGGGGCTGCGTGCTTCGCCGCGTTCGCGCAAGGCCTGTGGACGGCGCTCGTGTTTCAATTCCTGATCGGTGCGGGGCTCGCGGGCACATACATGCCGGGCCTGAAGACGCTCACGGATCAGCTCGATGGCGCAACGCAATCCCGTGCCACCGCTTTCTACACGGCGAGCTTCGGTGTGGGCTCGACGATTTCGATCATCGCGTGCGGGAAAATCGGCGTGGCTTCAGGCTGGACGTGGGCTTTCGTGCTCGGAACGATCGGGCCGCTGCTCGCTGCGATCCTCGTCATGACCGCAATGCCGCCCGGCCGCACACGCGCCCCCCGTGCGACATCGACGCCGCTGCTCGACTTCTCTCCGGTGCTCCGCAATCGGACTACGCGCGCCTACACGATCGGCTACTGCGTACACAACTACGAGCTCTTCGGGCAGCGCTCCTGGATGGTCGCGTTTCTCGTCTTCTGCGCGTCCCTCCAGCCTGCGGATGCGCCGATGTTGATCGCCGCGACGACGCTGGCGGGACTCATCAACCTGCAAGGGCCGGTGATGAGCGTTGCCGGAAACGAGCTTGCGATCCGCTTTGGCCGCGAGCGCACCATTGTCGCGTTCATGACCGCGTCGGGACTGGCCGCGTGCGCGATCGGCTATGTCGCAGCGCTGCCGTGGTGGATCGTCGTCGCGCTGATGTGCGTGCATTACGGTCTGATGCTCGGTGATTCCGGTGCGCTGACGGCGGGCGCCGTTGCATCGGCGCCGCCGGACAGGCGCGGCACGACGATGGCGGTCTACTCGTTTCTGGGGTTTTCCGCCGCGTTCATCGCGCCGCTCGTGTTCGGTGTGGTGCTCGACGTCGCCGGTGGGAATCAAAGCACCGCCGCGTGGGGCCTCGCGTTCGCGAGCATCGGGATATTCGGTGCGCTCGCGCCGCTTGCGCGACGGCTGACCTCGCGTGGTCGCGCTACTTTTCCATCGCGCCATAAACCAGCGCCGCCATCTGCTCACGGTAGTACTTCCGAATCTCCCCAGGACCGACCGTCATCGTGACGACGACGAGTTGCTCCTTCGGGTCGGCCCAAAACGACGTGCCGTTCGCGCCGTTCCACGTGTAATCACCGACCGACCCGTTGGTGGCGGCGACACCCCGCTGCGTTCGTACCGCGACGCCGAGGCCGAAGCCATAGCCTTCGCGATGTGGTTCGGTTACAGCGACGTTGTTCTTGATGCTCTGACCTAGATGATCGGACGTCATGAGCTCGACGGTCTTTGGACTCAGCACGCGTTGCCCATCGAGCACGCCGCCGTTCAGGAGCATCTGACCGAAGCGGATGTAATCGCCGGCCGTTGCGAACGCACAGCCGCCTCCACACTCGAACTTTGGTGTCTCACGAAGCAAGCGGATGCTCTGCGGCTTTCCCGTGATGGGGTCGTTCGGCAGCGGCTGAGCGATGCGGCGTCTTTTTTCCGCAGGCACATCGAATGTCGTATCGGGCATGCCGACTTTCGACCAGACACGCTCCTCGAGCGCTGCGCCAAGCGTCTTGCCGGTGACTTTCTCGACGACCATTCCCAACGTGTCGGTCGAAAGGCTGTAGTCCCACGTCGTGCCGGGCTGATAGAGGAGCGGGAGCTTCGCGATCCTGTCCATGAATTCCGGCCCGGTCGTCTGATACGCGGCGGCAGAGGATGACGCAGGCCACATCTTGTGTATGGGTGTGCTGCCACGCCCGCCGTACGTGATGCCCGAGGTATGGCGCATGAGATCCTGGATCGTGATCGGGCGCTTCGGCGGCTCGGTGCGCACCTGGCCACCGGCGTCGACGATACCCACCTGCATCGATGCGAACTGTGGGTAGTAGTTGGAAAGCGGGGAGTAGAGCGGGAGCCGCCCTTCCTCGTACAAAGTGAGGGCGCCCACGGTGACCATGATCTTCGTCATCGAAGCGAGACTGAAAATCGCATCGAGTTGCATGGGCCTGGCGTTCTGTTTGTCCTGAAAGCCCAGCGCCTTGTAGTAGACGAGCCGCCCCTGCCGAGCGACCGCGATGACAGCACCAGGGATGCGATCGCGCGCGATCTCGTCCGCAAAGAACTGATCGATACGCTGCAAGCCCGCAGGCGAAAAGCCGAGTCGTGCGGGGTCGCCACGCGGCAGTGGATCCGCTACACCGGCTTGTGCATGCGAGATCAGCACGACAACGGACAGCGCCGCGAGGCGCGCGTAAAGCTTCATGAATCCTCCCTTTGGTTACAGTTTGAGCGGCGTGCCCCACGCGTCGAGCTGCGCCATTTCCGGCACCTTCAACCCGGATGGTACCGCCGCGTCCGAAAGCACACGCGGAATGAAGCGCCCGCGGCCGCGGTCCGCATCGAGTTTTCCATCCTGCACGATGGTTTGACCGCGCGAGAGGACCGTCGCGGGCCAGCCTTGCAGCTGCCGGCCC
>DASRIK010000323.1:0-2641 GCA_035650035.1 Burkholderiales bacterium
AGACGATCACGCTCATCGATTTTGCGACACGCCCTGCCTTGCGTGCCGGGTTTGTCGCGACGCGCGATCTGATTGCATGCGCAAACTGGACGCGAGGCACCTGCCCAGCGTGCGGCGCGCTGCCCGCCCTCGCCGAGTTGCGCGCAAGCAAGGACAAGGACGGGCAGACCAGAATTCTTCGCTGTGTCCGCTGCACAGCCGCCTGGTCGTTCGCTCGGCTCGCCTGTCCGGCGTGCGGCGAGAGGAAGCACGAGCAATTGCGATTTCTCCACGTGGAGAATGAGCTGGATCATCGCCGAGCGGAGTGCTGTCGCTCGTGTGGGTTTTACGTGAAGGCGATTGCGCGGCTCGACCCCGCAGACGACACGTTGCTGGCTGCACTCGATCTCGAGACGCTCGCGCTGGACGTCCTTGCGGTGGACGCAGGCTATCGACGGGAAGTCACAGCCACCAAGTAGTCGCTAGGCCTAACGCTTTTCGCTAGTTAGGCGCCCCTGCATTCCCATGAGGCGATAACTGCGTTTGATCCAGTCCTGCACTTCCGCGTCGAGTTGCGCGACGTCGGTGATCTTCAGGCGGTGCGCCCACCATCCCGGCACAACTTCCTCGACCTTGGCGAAACGCCGCGACCGAAGCGGCTGCGGCAGCGCGAAGTTGCACGACATCCCGCGTTCAGAGATCGACGTGATCCCAGCGAAGCGAACACGCGCCAGAAACGCGATGCGCGTCTTGGCCGGTGCGACGTGGTACTCGCCGCAATTGGCGATGAGTTGTTCGAACCGATCATAGAGCGTCAGGGCGCGAGGGCCCATCCGGTTCTTCCACTCGGCGAGCGTCGCGCGACCGCACGAGTGCCACAGATTCTTCGTTAGGAGCTTGGCTCCGCACTTGGGGCACGTCCATAACGGCCTGGCGCTATGCGGCATCGCTCAGGTGTAGGCGGGCGAGCGTGGGCAGACTGTGGAGCATCGTGCGCTTCCGGGGGCCCAGTCAACCCGACAATACCAGGGACCCAGACAGCTGTCAAAGCCGTTCTGGCCGCCGGTACATGGTGCGTCGAAGCGCAGCGTCGTAGGTTGTTGACGCGTTTCAATTTGGAGCCCCTCTCATGTCATCCCGCCGCGATTTCGTCCAGCAGAGTGCCACGGCGCTCGGCGCCATGGCGTTAGGCCCACTGGCTCGTACCGGTACCGCCCACCCGCTGACGCGCGAATCTGAGATCGCCTCGCAGCCACCGGTTGCGCCGCTCAACATCCTCATTCTCGGTGGAACTGGATTCACGGGCCCGCATCAGGTTCGTTATGCGGTAGGGCGTGGCCACAAGATCACCGTGTTCAACCGCGGACGTCGTCAAGCAGACCTTCCAGCGTCCGTCGAGCATCTCGTTGGCGACCGGATGACTGGCGACCTTGCTTCGATTCAAAAAGCGAATCGCTCATGGGACGTCGTCATCGATAACCCGACGACGCTCCCATTCTGGGTACGCGATGCAGGTCAGGTGCTCAAGGGCAAGACGAAGCACTACATCTTTATCTCGACGATCTCGACGTACGCGCACTATCGCACCGCGGGCATGGACGAGAATTACGAGCTTGCCGCGTACACAGGAACCGAAGATCCCCTAACGATCAAGCAATCGACTGGTGGGCTGTACGGTCCTTTGAAGGTCCTCTCGGAGAAAGAGGCTGAGAAGTGGTTCCCGGGCATGGTGACAGTCATTCGCCCGGGGCTCATCGTCGGCCCCGGCGACGAGACCGATCGGTTTTCGTATTGGCCGGTGCGCATCGAACGCGGGGGTGAGGTTGCCGCACCAGGGAATCCCGAAGATCCCACGCAGATCATCGATGCGCGCGACCTCGCCGAATGGACGATCCGCATGGCCGAGCAGCGCACGTTAGGCATTTACAACGCCACCGGGCCGCGCTCTCCCTTGAGCATGGCCGAAATGCTGTATGGTATCCGCGCCGTCATGCCGGGTAGCCACGACATCAAGTTCACCTGGCTTCCCGTCGACTTCTTGACCGAACAAAAGGTGCGCGGCTGGTCCGACATGCCCACGTGGCTCCCGATGACCGGGGAGAATAAAGGATGGGGACGCGTGAGCATCGCGCGCGCGCTCGAGAAAGGCCTAACGTTTAGGCCGCTAGCTGACACGACGCGCGATCTGCTCGCATGGTTCAAGACGCAACCTGCCGATCGGCAGGCGACCCTGCGCGCTGGGCTAAAACCTGAACGCGAGGCCGAAGTGTTAGCGGCATGGCACGCCAAGCCGAAGAGTTAGGCGATGGCTGACTCGCCGCCGGCCAGCTCACCGATCGTTCGCGCGGTCCAGCGCGTCGTTGACGTTCGCGAGGAGGAAGCAAAAGCCCTCGCGTGGTCGTGCGCGTACTTTTTCTTCGCGCTTTCCTCGTATTACATCATCCGTCCCGTGCGCGATGCGATGGGTACGGCTGGCGGCACGCGCAACCTGCAATGGCTGTTTCTTGGCACGATGACGGCGATGCTACTGGTGCATCCACCGTTCGGCGCCCTCGTCGCGAAGTTGCCGCGGCGCAAATTCGTGGCATACGCGAACAGGTTCTTCGTATCGAACCTCGCGATCTTTTATCTGCTGTTGCGAATCCTTCCGGAGACTCGGCTC
>DASRIK010000324.1:0-6691 GCA_035650035.1 Burkholderiales bacterium
GCAGGCGATCTCCATCGGCTTCCTGATCGACGTCGACACGCCTATGGTTTGGCGCGGCCCGATGGTGACGCAGGCGCTCGAGCAGCTGCTCAATCAGACCAAGTGGCGCGACGTCGACTACCTGGTCGTGGATCTGCCGCCCGGGACCGGTGATATTCAGCTCACCCTTGCGCAGCGCGTGCCGGTGACCGGTGCCGTCATCGTCACGACGCCGCAGGACATCGCGCTGATCGATGCGCGCAAAGGGCTCAAAATGTTCGAGAAAGTCGGCATCCCGATCCTGGGGATCGTCGAGAACATGAGCCTCCACATCTGCGGCAACTGCGGACACGAGGAGCGCATTTTCGGCTCAGGCGGCGGCGAGAAAATGGGCAAGGACTACGGCGTGGAGCTGCTGGGCGCGCTACCGCTCGATATCAAGATACGGGAGCAGGCCGATTCCGGCATGCCGACCGTTGTCGCCGACCCGGACAGCCGCGCGGCCGAGATCTACCGGCAGATCGCCCGGCGGGTCGCCGTGAAAATCGCGGAGAAACAGCAGGACCACTCGGCGGCATTTCCGAAGATCGTGGTCCAGAATACATGACCATAAAATCGGACCGCTGGATACGCCGCATGGCGGAGACCCGCCGCATGATCGAGCCTTTCGTGCCGGGGCAGGTCAAACACGCGGACGGGCACAAGCTCGTCTCGTACGGCACGTCGAGTTATGGCTACGATATCCGGTGCTCGGACGAGTTCAAGATCTTCACCAACATCAACACGACGATCGTCGACCCCAAAGCCTTCGACGAACGCTCGTTCGTCGACTTCAAAGGCGACGTGTGTATCATCCCGCCGAACTCGTTCGCCCTGGCGCGGACGGTCGAGTATTTCCGTATTCCCCGCAACGTGCTCACCATTTGCCTGGGCAAATCGACCTACGCGCGTTGCGGCATCATCGTGAACGTCACGCCTCTCGAGCCCGAGTGGGAAGGCTACGTCACGCTGGAATTTTCCAATACGACGCCGCTGCCCGCTAAGATTTACGCGAACGAGGGCGTCGCACAGGTGATATTCCTGGAGTCCGCGGCCGACGACGTGTGCGAGACTTCCTATAGAGACCGCGGCGGCAAGTACCAGGGCCAGGTCGGTGTCACGCTGCCGAAGATTTGAACACCTCCCTCATCCCCAACCCTTCTCCCGATGGGAGAAGGGTGTAAGGCCCCCTCGCCCTTGGGGGGAGGGGGTAGGGGTGAGGGCAACCCGGCGCACGCTGCTTGCAGTTCCGATTTGACGTCCTGAGGAGCGCCCCGTGAGATTTCGCTTTCCTGTCATCATCATCGACGAGGACTTCCGCACAGAGAACGCGAGCGGCATGGGCATACGCGCGCTGGCGAAAGCGATCGAGGACGAAGGCATGGAAGTGACCGGGGTGACGAGCTACGGCGATCTTTCGAGCTTCGCGCAACAGCAAAGCCGCGCGAGCGCCTTCATCCTGTCGATCGACGACGAGGAGCTCGGCGTCAGCACGCCGGAGGAAGCCGCTGCGACCGTCGCGCAGCTGCGGAAGTTCGTGAAGGAAATCCGCTTCCGCAACGCTGATCTGCCGATCTTCCTGTACGGCGAGACGCGGACCTCGCGACACATCCCGAACGACGTGCTGCGCGAGCTCCACGGCTTCATTCATATGTTCGAGGACACGCCGGAATTCGTGGCGCGCTATATCGTCCGCGAGGCGAAAACGTACCTCGACAGCCTCGCGCCCCCGTTCTTCCGCGCGCTCGTCCATTACGCCCAGGACGGCTCGTACTCGTGGCATTGCCCCGGTCACTCGGGCGGCGTCGCTTTCCTGAAGAGCCCGGTCGGCCAGATGTTCCACCAGTTCTTCGGGGAGAACATGCTGCGGGCGGACGTATGCAACGCGGTGGACGAGCTGGGGCAGCTTCTCGACCACTCCGGCCCCGTGGCCGCGTCCGAGCGCAACGCGGCGCGCATCTTCAATTGCGACCACCTGTTTTTCGTCACCAATGGCACATCGACGTCCAATAAGATGGTGTGGCATTACACCGTCGCCCCGGGTGATATCGTCATCGTCGACCGCAACTGCCATAAATCGATTCTCCACGCGATCACGATGACGGGCGCGGTGCCGGTCTTTCTAATGCCTACGCGCAACCATTTCGGGATCATCGGCCCGATTCCGCAAAGCGAGTTCCGCTGGGAGAACATCGAGAAGAAGATCCAGGCGAATCCGTTCGCACGCAACGTGAAGACGAAGCCGCGGGTGCTCACGCTCACTCAGAGCACGTACGACGGCATCGTCTACAACGTCGAAACGATCAAGGAGATGCTCGACGGCAAGATCGAAACGCTCCACTTCGACGAAGCGTGGCTGCCGCATGCGACGTTCCACGAGTATTACCGGAACATGCACGCGATCGGTAAGGATCGCCCGCGCTGCAAGGAGTCGATGATTTTCTCGACGCAGTCGGTGCATAAACTGCTGGCGGGGCTTTCGCAAGCCTCGCAGATTCTGGTGCAGGATTCTCAAAAGCGCATGCTCAACCTGCACGCCTTCAACGAGGCGTATCACATGCATACGTCGACCTCGCCGCAATACGCGATTATCGCGTCCTGCGACGTGGCCGCAGCGATGATGGAGCCGCCGGGCGGCACGGCTCTCGTGGAAGAGTCGCTGCAGGAAGCGATCGACTTCCGGCGCGCGATGCGCAAGGTGGACGCGGAATTCGGCAAGGACTGGTGGTTCAAGGTGTGGGGCCCCGAACGCCTCGCCGCGGAAGGGATCGGCAATCGGGACGACTGGATGCTGCGTTCGAACGAGCGCTGGCACGGCTTCGGCGACCTCGCACCCGGGTTCAACATGCTGGATCCCATCAAGTCGACGATCATCACCCCCGGACTCGATGTCACCGGCAAGTTCTCGAAGACCGGCATCCCCGCGATCATCGTGACCCGCTATCTCGCCGAGCACGGCATCATCGTGGAGAAGACCGGCCTCTATTCGTTCTTCATCATGTTCACGATCGGCATCACCAAAGGCCGCTGGAACACGCTGGTGACCGAGCTCCAGCAGTTCAAGGACGACTACGATGGCAACGCGCCGCTCTGGCGCATCATGCCCGAGTTCCTCGCCAAGTTTCCCTCGTACGAGAAGATCGGACTGCGCGACCTGTGCGAGCAAATTCACGGCGTGTACAAGGCAAACGACGTTGCGCGGCTGACCACCGAGATGTATCTCTCGAACATGGTGCCCGCGATGAAACCGAGCGATGCGTGGGCGCGCATGGCGCACGGAGAGATCGACCGCATCAGCATCGACGAGCTCGAAGGGCGCGTGACCAGCGTGCTGCTGACGCCTTACCCGCCCGGTATTCCGCTGCTCATACCGGGCGAGCGCTTCAATCAGACGATCATGCGATATCTTCAGTTCGCGAGAGGGTTCAACAGACAATTCCCCGGATTCGAAACCGACATCCATGGCCTCGTCGTCGAGAAGACGAACGGCGAGCTCAAGTACTACGTCGATTGCGTGCGGCCGGATAGCCGCCAGCCGGCGAGCTCGGACCAGACCGCGCACGACCTGCCCGTCGATGTTCAAACCACCGTCACGGCGAAATAGAGGTCGAACGGCGCGTCGCGGACGCATCGCGTAAGAAGTTCGCGATCCAGCGCGCGACGACCTGGTCGTCGGCTTTCTCGGTAAGGCTCGCGAGCGCCGCCTGCGCGCGCTCTTCGCCGATCCGCTCCTTGCGGCTCGACACGAGCGCTTCGACGTATGGCGCCGGAAATTCGGGATGGCCTTCGATGCCGAGCATCGTGTCGCCGACGCGAAACATCGCTACGGGACAGTGCGGGGCGGCTGCGAGGACGACGCTGTCCGGAGGGAGCTCCTGGACCTGATCGGCGTGTATGTACTCGAGCTTGCAGTTGCTTCGCACCGGCTGCATCCACGGCTCCGGATGCGTCATGTGCATCTCCAGTATGCCGACACCCCAGCCTTGCGGCGCGGGCTTCACTTCACCGCCGAGCGATTCGGCCAGGAGCTGATGCCCGAAGCAGATGCCGACGAAAGGCTTGCGCGCCTCGTGCAGCCGGCGAACGTAATCCTTCAGCTGCACGATCCAGTCGCGATCCTCGTAAACCGAAGAGCGCGAGCCCGTGCATACGTATGCGTCGCACGCGTCGGTTCCCGCCGGCAGCTCGCCTTTGACGGCATCGAACCACGTGAGCCGGAGATCCGGAATGTGCGGCGCGAGCAGCTTCTCGAACATGTCGCGGTAGCCGCCGGCGATATGTCTGAAGCGCTCGGGAACGTCGTCGCAGCCGAGGAGACCGATGTTCATTGAACAAGTGATGAAAAGAAGTGAGAAAACAGGTGATGAAGAAGAGGTGATGAGTGCGCAGGGTGCACCGCTAGAGTTTAAGCCGCAAATGAAACGACTTGGGCCGCGTGAAGGCCTCGAGCCCGAATCTAGACAACGTGCACCCGCGCCCGGAGTCCTTGACACCGGTCCACGCGAGCGCCGGGTCGAGGTAGTCGCAGCGGTTCATGTAACACGTTCCGGTGTCGATGCGCTCGCCGATGCGCTTCGCGGCTTCGACGTCGGTCGTCCAGACCGAGGCGGTGAGGCCATAACGACTGTCGTTCATGAGCGCGATGGCTTCTTCGTCACCGGTCACGCGCATGATGCCCACCGCGGGTCCGAACGTTTCCTCGGTCATGATGCGCATCCGGTGATCGACGTTCACGAGGACCTGCGGCGCGACATACGGCGTGCCGTCGCTGTCCGCGGGAAAATGCTTCGCCTCGACGAGCGGCTTCGCGCCCATCGCGACGGCCTCTCGCACCTGATCGCGCACCTTCTGCGCGGCATCCGTGCGCACCATCGGTCCAAGGGTCGTTTCGGGCGCAAGCGGGTTGCCGAGCCGATAGCGGTTCGTGAGCTCGACGTAGCCATCGACGAATGCGTCGTATACGGCGCTTTCGACGTAGATCCGTTCGATGCCGCAGCATGACTGCCCGGCATTGAAGAAAGCGCCATCGACGAGATTTTCGACGGTCGCTTCCAGCGGTGCGTCGGAACGCACGTAAGCAGGATCTTTGCCGCCCAGCTCGAGCCCGGTCGCAATGAAGCGTTCGGCTGCGGCACGCTGCACCGCGTGACCGCCGCCGACAGAGCCCGTGAAAGCGACGAACGCCACCCGCTCATCGCGGATCACGCGCCCGACCTGCCCGTGATCGAGGTGAAGAAACTGGAAGACGCCGTCCGGCAAGCCGGCGGCGCGAAACGCTTCGGCGTAGCGCTCGGCGACGAGCGGCGTCTGCTGCGCCATTTTGAGGATGACGCAGTTACCGGCGAGCAGGGCGGGTACGACCGCATTGACGGAGGTAAGCCATGGGTAATTCCATGGGGCGACGACCAGCACGACGCCGAGCGGCTCACGGCGAATGTAGCGCTCGAAGTTTTCCTTCGGCTCGATTCGAGCGTCGGTCAGCGTCGATTCTGCGACGTCGCACATGTACGCGATGCGCTCGTTGAAGCCGCGACGAATCTCGAATGGGCTGTGCGCGATCGGACGGCCCATTTGCCGGGTAAGCTCTTCCGCGAGCACGTCGGCACGCTCGACGCACCATGCCGCCATGCGGCGGCAGATGTCCGCGCGCTCTCGTACGTGAACCGCTTTCCATGCTTTCTGAGTGGTCACGGCCCTGCCGAGCGCCGCTTCGACCTCGGTGTCCGATGCGACGGGACGCTCCACGTAAACCGAGCCGTCGACAGGGCTCACCACCCGCAACAACCGATCGCTCATTGCGGCGTCACGTATGCAGCCGTGAGCCCGCCGTCGACCAGGAACTCGGTGCCCGTCACGTACGACGACTCGTCCGAAGCGAGAAAGAGCGCGCCTTTGGCGATCTCGTGCGCTTCGCCGAAGCGGCCCATCGGAATGTGCACGAGACGCCGCTGCTTCTTTTCCTCGGTGTCGAGGAAATCCATGAGGAGCTTGGTCTTGAGCGGTCCGGGGCAGAGTGCGTTCACCCGGATGTTCTCGCGAGCGTGAATGACCGCAAGCTCGCGCGTAAGCGACAGCACGGCGCCTTTGCTCGCGGTATAGGCGATCTGCGGCGTCGCTGCGCCCAGCAGCGCGACAAACGAAGCCGTGTTGATCACCGACCCTCCGCCCGCACGGCGCAGTGCGGGTATGCCGTACTTGCAGCCGAAGAACACGCCTTTCGCGTTGATGTTCATCGTGAGGTCCCAGATGGCCTCGTCGGTCGTGATCGCGTCGTCGTCCTTTCCGTGCATGATCCCGGCGTTGTTGAAGAGCACGTTCAACTTGCCGAACTCGCGCTCGGCAGCCGCGATCATCTGTTCGCAATCCGCGGCTCTGGACACATCCGCACGGCACGCGACGGCACGGCCGCCCTGCTTTAGAACAAGCTCCACCGTTTCCCGCGCGGCCTGCTCGTTCACGTCGACGGCCGCAATGGCCGCGCCTTCGGCGGCGAAAAGCAGGCTCGCTTCGCGCCCGATCCCGCTGCCCGCGCCGGTTATCAACGCCACCTTGTCTTTGAGTCTCATGGGTGTGCTAAATGCGCTCGAAGTACCTGCGCCGCTCCCAATCGGTCACGGCAAAGTTGTATGCAAGCTGCTCGGTCCTGAAGAAGTGCAGATAGTGCTCCACGACT
>DASRIK010000325.1:0-4626 GCA_035650035.1 Burkholderiales bacterium
CGTTGCGGTGAACATCTCTGCCTCCGCGCAGCCGCCGGCCGCGCGGCCCGACACGCGCACGCCGCGGGAGCGAGCGCCGATCGACCTCACCGGTCAGTGGGTCGCCGTCGTCGACGAGGACTGGCGCTGGCGCATGGTGACGCCGCCCGTAGGTGACACGTCGAGCTTGCCGGTCAACGAACGCGCACGCGCCGCCGCTGCGGCATGGGATCTCGAGCGTGACAAGGCGGAAGGGAATCTGTGCAAGGCATTCGCAGGTCCGGGGCTCATGCGCCAACCGACGCGCATTCGCATCGACTGGGAGGACGGCGACACGCTGCGGCTCGAGTTCGATGCCGGCCGGCAGGTACGGCGCTTCGAGTTCGCGGCGCAAGCGCCCGTCGAGCGCGCGCTGCAGGGCTACTCCGAGGCCCAGTGGTTTCGCCAGACGCAGTCACGCGGCGTATTCGGGCAGCGCACACCGTCCGAAGGCGGAGCGCTCGTGGTCCGCACGACGCAGCTGACGGGCGGCTATCTGCGCCCGAACGGCGTGCCGTTCAGCGAGCGCGCGACGGTGAAGGAGTTCTTCAACACCTTCACGCTTCCCGGCGACGCCGGCGCTTGGCTCGTCGTGACGACGGTCGTCTCCGATCCCGAGTATCTGACGACGGAGCTCGTCATGAGCTCGCAGTTCAAGAAGGAAGCGAGCCGAGGCGCGTGGGATCCTCGGCCCTGTGACATCGCACCGCCGCTACGCGGCCCGGCGCCGACTCCCGACAACCCATTTGCCGCGGCGGCCTCGGAAACGCGAGCGCGTCTTGCGCGGAGCGACTAACGCCTCAGAGTGTGTACGCCGTCTCTACAGGAGTGCGACGATGGACTCCGCAGGTTCAACCATCGCGTCGCAGCGGACGCGCAGAGGAGACTCTCTTGATGAAAGTCGGCTTCATTGGCCTCGGGATGCAGGGCAAATACATGGCCATCAATCTCGCCGAGGCGGGCTACGATCTGATGGTCTACGACACTCGGCCCGAACCGCTCGCAGCATTGGCAGCCGTGGGCGCGAAGATCGCTCGGTCCAATGCCGAAGTGGCCCGGCACTCCGAGATCATTCAGGTCTGCGTGTTGAACGACGAGCAGGTGAAAGCAGTCGTGGCCGGACCCGGAGGGCTGTTGGATACGGCCGCGGCGGGTACGATCGTCGTGATTCACAGCACGATCGAACCGGCGACCATCGAAAAGCTCGCGCAGCTGGTTGCGCAGAAGAACGTCGAAATCATCGACGTGCCGGTGAGCGGCAGCGAGAAAGGCGCGAAGGCCAAGACCATGTCCTACATGGTTGGAGGCTCGGCGAAGGCGCTCGAGAAATGCCGCCCGCTGTTCGAAACATCAGGGCGAAAGATCCAGCACGTCGGCGAGCTCGGCGCCGGCGTTCGCGCGAAGCTCGCTCATCAGATCATCATCACGGTCAACATGATGGCGGCCTACGAAGGGATGAGAGTCGGCGTCGAATCGGGCCTCGACCCGAAAATCCTGGAGAAGGTCATCCACGACGGATTGGCACAGAGCTGGGTGGCCGACCAATGGTCCGAGCTTTCATTCGGGCCCCACTCTCGTGAGGTTTTCTACAAGGATCTGCACCTCGGCCTGAAGCTGGCGCGCGAGCTTGGTATCTCCGTGCCGGGTGCAGGATTGGCGCAGCAGCTGTTGGACAAGATCGTCCCCTAAACGAAATGCGAGCTACATCGATATGAGAAGGACTAGTTCGTCGGCCCGCGACCTGGTCGACACGGCTGTCGGCGAGATCAGCCGCGAGATCTTCGTGAATGAAGACATCTACGCGGAAGAGAAAGTACGGGTATTCAGCCGCGCGTGGCTGTACATCGGGCATGAAAGCCAGATCAAGAATCGCGGCGACTACTTCGTTTCCAGGATGGGCGAGGAGTCCGTCATTCTGACTCGAGATCATGCCGGGAAGATCCATGTCTTCTTGAACAGCTGCGCTCATCGCGGCATGCGCGTCTGCCGCTACGACGAAGGCAACACCAACGTTTTTCGCTGCCCCTACCACTCATGGACTTACAAGACCGACGGCACGTTGATCGGCGTCCAGGACTACGAGAACGCCTATCAGCCGCCCTTCGACAAATCCAAATGGGGGCTCATCGAAGTGGCTCAGCTAGCCAATTACATGGGCACGATTTGGGCTACGTGGGACAAGGACGCCCCCTCGTTCGAGGAATACCTCGGCGAAGCGCGCTTCGCGTTCGACCACGGGCTCTGCGCGTGGGACGGAGGCGACGGCGGCACGGAGCTTCTGGGCAGCGTGCAAAAGTGGAAGGTCCCCTGTAACTGGAAATTCATCGCGGAAAATTTCGCCGGCGATTGGCTGCACGGAGTCAGCCATAGATCCGTCGATCTCGTGCGCCTAGGCCCTAGCGGTAAGACCGGGCGCCGCGATGATTTCGGGCAATTGCTCGTGACCGCGTACAGTCAAGGCCACGGCGTCTTGTACAGCGTCTATCCGAACGAGGAGACGCGCACCGAATATGCGGCGTCTCCGGTGACGTCCGAATATTTTCAGAAATGCTGGGAGCGGCGTCTCGCGAACAAAGGCGAGCTCGCCGGAACCTGCCCGCTGGTCGGAACGATCTTTCCGAACATGTCTTTTCACGCCCAACAGCCGCGCACGTTGCTCGTCTCCCATCCGACGGGCCCTAATGAAACGGAAATGTGGCGAACGTACTTCGTCGACAAGGATGCGCCGGAGGAAGTGAGGCAATTCCTGCGCGAGTACTACATGCGCTATTCCGGCCCTGGCGGCATGACCGAGCAGGATGACATGGAGAACTGGAACTACGCGCACGCGGCCAGCAGTGGGACGATCGCGCGACGGCGCCCGTACCATTACAAAGCCGGGCTGGGCACTGGCGGCACGCATCGCAGCATTCCGGGCTTCGTGACCGAGCGCCCTATCACGAGCGAACAGAATCCACGCGCCTTCTACAAGCGCTGGGCCGAGTACATGGACCTCGACAGCTGGGGCGAGTTGCTGAACGCCCAAACGGCCAGGTCTTGACGGGACGCATCACGATGGAATCCCACCTCACACCAGAACGGCTCGGGTATCTCGACCTCATGCGCGAGGTCGAAGATTTCTTCTACAACGAAGCGGATCTGCTCGACGAGCGCGAATACGATCAGTGGCTCGACCTGCTCACCGAGGACGTCGTCTACTGGATGCCGATGCGCAAGAACGTCTCTTACGCAAATAGGCACGAGGACATCACCGCTGAGAACGACGTCGCCTGGTTTCACGACGACAAGGACACCCTGAGAAAGCGCGTGAAGCAAATTCAGACCGGCCTCCACTGGGCCGACGAACCCGTCTCCCGTGTATCGCACCTGATCACCAACATCCGTCTGACACAACCGTTAGCGGGGCTCGGCGACGGCGCAAGAACGACGACGAAGTGCAGGTTTATCGTCTATCGAAACCGGCTCGAATCCGAAACGGATTTTCTGTTGGGGCGGCGCGAAGACACGCTGACGAGAGTCCACGGCGAGCTCAAGCTCGCCCGGCGCAAGATCATCCTCGATCAAAGCGTGCTGTTGGCCAAGAACCTCACGATGTTCTTCTGAGGCGTGAATCGGCATCGAGCACGAGGCCGCGCCGGGAGCTGACCCACAGGCGCGCGAACAATTACGTCAGCCAAGCACATTGTCCGTCGTATCGCGTTCCGATCGCAGGAAGTCCAGCCACCGTCGTGATGCGTTCGATGTAGTCGATGACGTCGCGCGCGGTTTCGTTCTTCGCGATCGTCGGCCTGCCGGGAGGTTCGACGTACAACGGGACAAAACCGACGTGCAAACCGCGAGCGTCGAGTCGCACGCGGCCCAGCATTCCGTTGACGGCTTCAGGGTGGAAGGGCGCCAGATAGTAAGCCGGATCGGGTTCGAAGCCGAACAGCTGGCGCCGTTTTTGCGCCCATGCGGCCCGCGCCCTTCTTGCTTCGTCCGACCCACGCGATTGATCGGGGCTGAGCGCGCGCGTGACGACGCACCCGTTACCGAGCCCGTGAAAAACCGGCCTGCCGCGATAGAGCTCGATTCCACGAACTATATGCGCGTGATGACAGATCACGATGTCCGCGCCGGCATCGATTGCCGCGTGAGCCACCGGCCGCTCATAGGGCGCGAGTTTCGCCGGTGTGTGCACGATACCTTTGTGCAGCGAGACGATCACGACATCCGCAGTGCGACGGGCTGCGGCGATCTGAGCCGCCATGAGCGCGAGCGATTCTTGATTCGCGCGCTCGAGTGGCGCGGAGGGCGTGATCGGCGCGCCGTTTGCCGCTTCCACGCGTATATAGGCGCAACCGGCGCCGCGCTCGGACGCCCATGACAGCTCGGGGCCGACGCAGTTGTAGCTGAGCAGCGCCACGCAGTGTTCAGCGCTGGTGAGAAGCGCTGGTGCGGTTGCTCCTTCGAGATTCATTCCGGCGCCCGCATGACGAATGCCGGAAGTCGTCAGCGCAGCGATAGTGTCGCGGATGCCCTCGGGTCCGCAATCGGCCAGGTGATTGCCGGCGAGCGAGACTGCACGGAAGCCAGCGCGTTTCAACGCGGGAACGTGGGCAGGATCGG
>DASRIK010000326.1:0-5583 GCA_035650035.1 Burkholderiales bacterium
GAGCTCGGCCTCGCGAAGAACTGATGGCGCACATCTTCGCAGCGGTTGCATTGCTCGCGGCGACTTCGGCGCATGCCGGGGGCGCGCCTGAAACTGGCTATCCGCAGCGTCCCGTACGCCTGATCGTGGGCCAGGCCCCCGGGGGCGCCACGGACCTCGTGATGCGCGCGTTCGCTAAGCGGATGTCCGATGAGCTCGGGCAGACGATCGTCGTCGACAATCGTGCGGGGGCCGGCGGCATCATCGGTGCTGCGCTCGTGGCAACCGCGCCGCCGGACGGGTATACGCTGCTCGCGGGCACGAACGGCCCGATCGCCATCAGTCCGCATGTCACGCCCGGTCTTCAGTACGATCCGGCGAAAGATTTCGCGCCCGTCGCGCTGTACTCCGAAGTGCCGTTCGTCGTGGTGGCGCATCCGTCGGTGAAAGCGACGAACGTGCGCGAGCTCATCGCGCTCGCGAAATCGCAGCCGGGGAAGCTCCACTTCGGCTCTTCGGGCCAGGCCGGAACGCCGCACCTCTGCATGGAGCTTTTCAAGCACCTCGCGGGCATAGACATCGTGCACGTCGCGTATAAAGGCGGCGCGCCGGCACAGGTCGATCTGATGGCCGGACGCGTCGAGCTGTACTGTGCGGGCCTGCCGAGCCTCGCGCCGCCAATCAAGAGCGGCAAAATCCGTCCGATTGCAGTCGCCGCGCAGAAGCGCCTTCCGGCGATGCCGAACGTCCCTACGGGTGCAGAAGAAGGGCTCCGCGGGTTCGACGTGAATGCGTGGAATGGCGTGCTCGCACCGGCGAAAACACCGAAGAGCGTGATCGCCCGGTTGCACGCAGCAACTGTCGCCGTGATGAAGTCGCCGGAGTTCGTTGCCGAGTTGCGTACCCGCGGCGCCGAACCGCTGCTCCTCGGGCCGTCGGAGTTTTCGCAATACATCCGTCGAGAATCGGAGAAATGGGCGAAGGTGGTGAAGGCGGGCAAGGTCACTTCCGAGTGAGAGCACGGTGAAGATCACGATCCTCGACGATTACGTCGACGTCGTGCGGGTTACGTGGAACGCGATCAGCTCGAGCGGTACTTTTCCGACCAATTCTCGCGCGTGCTCGCCTATGCCACTGGAAAGCCTTACGGCATCGTGAATCCCGCCGCATTGAAGGACGGGACTCCGGTCAGATCCTGACCCCCTTTCAGTTCGGCTTCGCTCCTGAATCCTTCACCGCCTGTCGCCACTTGCGGATTTCGCGGGCGACAAACTCGCGAGCGTCTTTGCCCGTCTGAAATTCCGGATCGAAGCCGTTGTCGATAAGCCGCGCTCTGAGGTCTTCGGAAGCCATGATCGTCGTGAGCGCGGCCGTGAGCTTCTGATTGACGCTCGGCGGAATGCCGGCAGGCGCGGCGACGAATCGAAACGCCTCGGGATTCACCTGGGGGAAACCCACTTCCGCAAACGTCGGCACGTTCGGCAGAAGCGCAGGCGGTTTCTTGCCGGTCACGACGAGAGGAATCAGCATGCCGGCCTGGATCTGCGGTATTACGGAGCCGGCTACAGCGAACGTGAGATCGGCGTGTCCTCCGAGCATGTCCTGTATCGCAGCACCCGCGCCTTTATAGGGCACGTGGAGCAACTGGATTTTCGCGGCCGAATTCAGCATCTCGATCGTGAGATGGCTCGAGGATCCCACACCCGCGGATGCGGCCCTGATTTTTCCGGGGCTCGCCCTGGCTGCGGCGAGCAGCTCCTGAAGCGTGCGGACTTTCAGTCCACGCTGCGCGACCAGCACTGTCGGCGATGTCGCGATGATCGCGACGAACGTGAAGTCGCGCTCGGCATCGTAAGGAAGCTTCTCCGCGAAGCCCGGATTGATCGCGAACGCGGTATCGAACACCGCGATCGTGTACCCGTCGGGCGGCGATTTGGAGACGATCTGCGTGCCGAGGATGCTTCCCCCGCCCCCGCGGTTGTCGATCACGATCTGCTGTCCGAGGATTTCGCTCAGACGTGGAGACAGGAGTCGCGCCAGCAGATCGGTGCCGCCGCCCGCAACGAAGGGCACGATCAGTCGAATCGGCCGCACGGGATATGAGGCGTCTGCTGCATGCGCGCTGTCCATGGTGAGGAGGAGTGCAGCGCACACGAGAAGCCATCGAATGGGCTTGGCTGTGTAGTTCAAAGATTGCCCTCCCCGAACGTTCGCAACGGGTTGCTTCGCCGCAACGGCGGCTCGCAATGACCGCTAGCAGTATTTAGCAAGAACCTCGCGATCGATTTCGATCCCCAGCCCCGGTCCCTGCGGCACGGTCACGATGCCGCCGCTATGGCGAATCGGCTCACGTGCGAGCTCCGTGCGCAGCGCGTTCTCGCTCATGTCGTACTCGAGCAGCGCGGGAAACGCTTGCAGCGCGCGCGGCGAGTCGGGTAACGCCGCGAGCAAGTGCAGCGTGGCTGCGAGCCGTATTGCCGTACCGAACATGTGCGGGATCACCCGGACGTGGTTTGCGCTCGCCATCGCAGCGATCTTCCGGAACTCGGTGAAGCCGCCGCACACGCACACGTCCGGCTGAATGATGTCCAGCGCGCGTTCCTGAATCATGCGCCGGAAAGCCCAGCGGCCTCGAAACTGTTCCGCACCCGCGATCCGCACGTTGAGCGCTCTTCGTACCTCGATGTAGCCCTCGACATCGTCCGCGCTGATCGGCTCTTCGAACCACAGCAGATTCTGCTTCGCGATCTCCTGGCCGACGGCGATCGCGCTGCCGCGGTCGTAACCGCAGTTTGCGTCGACCGCGAAAAGAATGTCGTCGCCAATGGCACGGCGCACGGCCGCGACGTTCCTCATGTCGTAATCCGGGCCAAAGCCGACTTTCATTTTCATAGCCTTGAAGCCTTCGTCGACGTAGCCCCGAGCTTCTTCGACGAGGGCGGCTGTCGGGTCGGCACGTTCCCGGCGGAAGAGTCCCGTCGCGTAAGCTTGCACGCGCGTCCGAAACGCCCCGCCGAGCAGCTGATAGATGGGCTGCTTCAGCGCTTTACCCATGAGGTCCCAAAGCGCGATGTCGACGGCGCTGATCGCAGCGGCGTCGGTGCCTTGCTTGTGCAGCGCTTCCCAGATCACTTCGTAGTCGAACGGATTGCGCCCCATCACGTGCGTGTCGAGTGCACGGCGCGGCGGCAACGTTGCGCCTTCTCCCCAGCCGGTGATTCCGGCATCGGTGATGATTTCTACGAGGCCGAACGCGCGCTCCCGCGTCGTACGCATTGCGTTGGAGAACGGATCCTTGACCGGATAGATGGGCGAGTGGGTCTTGATGTCGACGATTTTCATTGTGGTTCTCTCGGAATAGACGTTCGCGAAAAGCCGTGCTGCGGTTGGATCATGGCTCGCGCGCATCCCCGATGTAAAGCGGGCCGGGTTTCCTCCCAGCGGCCGCTCCAAACCGCCGACCGTCGCCGAATACAATCGCGCGCTTGGGGTTTTCCGCGCATGCGCAGTTCCCGGGACTTTTGCATGAATTTAGTCCGTCTGGTGCTCCCCGCCCTCGCGTGTGCTACGGTATTCTCCGGGTGCGGCACGTACCTTGGAGCGGAGCAGAACGTCGCGCCTGGCGGAAAGCTGGAACGCGACGACACTGAAGCCCGGCGAACGCTGGCGGACGTGAAACGCCAACCTCATATCGGAGTCACGGAATGGAGCTCGCGCTCTTCCTGCTGGGATGCATCTGGATGGTCGTCGGAGACATGCGGGGGTTCACCGGGAACAAGGATTGGCCGTCTGAGCCAAAACGCCGCATAAAGCGGCCCGACGAGGTCTAGCGCACGCGCAAAAATGCGGCGACCAGGCGCCGCCCTCGGTCGTCGAGTAACGCCAGGAGAAATCGGTTGCGTCGTAGTATGACGGTAGAACCGGACGATCACTCCTCTGCCACGAAATCGAAGTGCTTGCCCGCCGGGGCGTAGATCTCGAAAATTTCGAAGACGCTGTCGCTCAGGTTGCTGAGCGAGTGCTTCATCCCCGCCGGAATGAAAATCACGTCGTCTTCCCGCACGATGTGCGTCTCCTCGCCGACCGTCAGGGTGCCTTCGCCGCGCTTCACGATGTAGACGTTGTCCGCTTTCGTGTGGCGATGCACCTTGCCGCGCGGGCCACCCGGCTTGAGCCGATTGAGATGCACGTCCACGTTGTGTGTGCCGACAGACGTATTCACGAGTTTGAGCTTCTCACCCCGGCCCCCCTCCATCGGTTCCGCGGGCGTCTCCCTGAGTCGCATGATCCTGAACATCGTGAGCCGTCCTTCACGTAAGGTGTTTGAGCAGCAGGAAGCCGTAAACGCGCGCAGCGTCGGTCGTGCGTTCGACGGACGCCATGTCGTTGTCGGTGTGTGCGTAGCGCTCTTCGCCCGGCCCGTAATTCGCGGTCGGTATGCCCATATGGTTGAGGTAGCCCTGATCGAACGCAGCCGCAGCGTAGTAAGTTTCGGCAGGGCGGCCCAGCATCACTTCGCTCGCACGCTGTAGCGCTCGCACGATCGGCGAGTCGTCGGTGACGAGTGAGGGATACATATATGGGCCCATGCGCACGTCGACGCGATAACCTTTGCCGCTGACCGGATCCTTGTAGCTCTCTACCTGCTTCAGCGCGCGTTCGATATCGGCAAACGCTTCGTCCGGATCGTCTCCGGGCAGCAGGCGGCGATCCAGCGTGAGCTCGCAACGTTCCTGGACGGTGTGCGTCGACTCCGGGAAGCTCCGGATGCGATTCACCGTAAGTGTCTGCCGGCCGAGCTGCGGGTGCACGCGATCGACCTTGATCTCGCTCGTCAGTCGCCGGATGGCCTCCATCGCGCCTGTGATCGCGTTCGCACCATCCCACGGCCGGCTGGAGTGACACGGCGCGCCGCTGATCGTCACGAAGATGTCGACGCGTCCCCGGTTGCCCAGTGTGATCTTGAGGCTGTTGCCATAAAGCACGGCCATGTCGGCGCGCACGCCGGCGCCTTCCATCGCGCTTTTGATGGCGTCGTGCTTGCCGGTTTCGCCCGAAAGGCAGCAGACGAACACGAGCTGTCCCATGATCTTCGCCTTCGACCCGATGATGACTTCCATCGCATGCAGCATGGCGGCGACGTTCGATTTCTGCTCGCTTGCGCCTTTGCCGAGCACGCACTCTCCGGGCAACCCGTAAGCCGCGCCGTCCACGACTTCACCGCCATATGGATTTTTCATCGTCGACGGCGGCTGGTTCATCGCGTGCCCGACGAGCATCAGCGAGCGGCCGCTCGTCGCAGCACCATAGGTCGCGATGAGGTTACCCATCGCGTCGTAGCTCACGTCGGTGAAACCCATCGCCCGAAGCCGTGGTTCGATAGCCGTGCGGACGAACGCTTTGAGCAGCGGCTCTTCCTCGAGCAACGCCGTCTGCGGGCTGGGGACTTTGATGAGCTCGATGAAAAGTGCTTTCGCACGCTCTCGAGAGATGCGCTCGTCGAGAAGCTGCCTGATTGCGGTGTCGTCCATCATCGCGCGTCGATGTGAGCTGCGGGGAGCCACATGCCGAGCCCTTTGGCGCGCGCCGCTTCGTAAAGGAAAT